>DASYWB010000220.1:0-1898 GCA_035936495.1 Thermomicrobiales bacterium | reverse complement strand
GCAAAGAAGATCTCGACCGCCGGCAGCCCGTGTTCCCGCAGCCAATTCACAGTCGGCTCCGTGGACGAGCGCGGCCGCGCGGTGATGATGACGACGTTGTGCTGTCCGGTGATCTCGACGACGCGCTCCAGGAAGGCGACGGCCCCTCGCGCGATGCTGAGCTTGGTGGCGGGACCGTCCGAGCCGTAGACCCATTCCCTCACGGCCTCGGGGACATTGAGGCCGGCACTGTCGACGAATGCTCGCTCGGGGAGGTCGAGGCCGAAGCGATCGGACGCGGCTCGGGCCAGCGGCCGCGGATGTTCTGTCAGCACACCGTCAAGGTCGACGGCGATACGGCAATCCGGGGTAAGGCGAAACGGCGTGGCCAACGAGGATCCCTTTCGTGAGGCGGTCGGCAACGCGGTGCAACGCATCCGGTCCCGCCGGTCAAGCCGCCTCGACGCGGCCGCTAGCTGGGTCCGGGCGCGCTTCGCCGCGCGGCGGATGAGAAGAGGGCGACAAGGGGAGCGTAGCACCGTCGTCACGTTGATTCAACGATTGAAACCATAACTTGGCAACGGCGTGACGCCTAGTACAGGCGCGCCTTGTCCAGTTGGGGACCCATCCGGTCGAGATCGCCAGTGAGGTAATGTCGAAGGTTGGCGATGAAGCGTTCGGTGATAAATGCGTTCTCCTCGGCCACGGTCGAGGCGGAATGCGGGCTGATCAACACATTCGGCAGGTCCCAAAGGGGAGAATCGGCGGGCAAGGGCTCGACCGCGGTCACGTCGAGCGCGGCGAACCCAACCTGGCCCGAGCGCAACGCGTCGATGAGAGCCGGCTCGTCGACGATGGTGCCACGGGCGATGTTGATGAGGATCGCCCCTCGCTTCATGGCGGCCAGCTCCGCCGGGCCGATCATCCCTTCGGTCTCCGGTGTCTGCGGCATGGCGAGGACGACCGCGTCGCTGCCTGCCAGCATGGCGCGCAGCTCGGCGCGGGGAAAGACGCGTGCCACCCCAAGCTCGCCGGCGCGGCCCGGATTCTCGTCCCGGGCGAGCGCATGGACCGTCATGCCAAAGGCGGATGCTAGGCGCGCCACCTCCCGGCCGATCCGGCCTGGGCCAAGGAGGGCAAGCGTCTTGCCCGAGAGACCTTCACCACAGTAGCGCTGCCACTGGTGAGCCCGTTGTTCCTCTTGGAGCATCGGGAACCGTTTGATGTGATACAGCAGACTGGCCATGACGAACTCGGCGAGGGGCCGGGCGTGAATCCCGCTCGCGGTAGTCACCATCACGTCTGTCCGGTCGAGGCCGAGCGCCTTGACCTGCTGCCCGACCCCGGCTGAGGTCGTCTGGACCCATTGGAGGTTGGGCGAGAGATCAAGCGGCCCTTCCTTGCCCATCGCGGCCAAATCCCAGGTCACGGTCGCGTCGCGAGAATCTCTCGCCACTCTTGGTCCTGGGCGAGAGTGCGATGCCACGCCGAATCGCCGTGATCGCCGGGAAAGCGGATCGGCGAGAGCAGATCGGGCCGGTACCGGAGCTCGATCCGCTTCGGAAAGGCCTGGATGATTCGCTCGGCGTGCTCCCGTTCCAGAGGGGTCGTGATGACGACGGTGGGGCGCGGGTGATTGGGCACGTGGACGGTACTCCTGACCAGTGGGCGGGATGACGCGGCATGGTATCAGAAGCCTGGTGACGGTTGAACGGACGCTACTCGGAGATGGCGTAGTCCGCAATGGATTGGACGAAGAAGGCGTCGCCGAGGGCGTGGAGCAGGCGGTGATCGGCCGTCCAAAGTGTCGCGCCGCGCAATTCGGCCACGGTGATGTAGTGCGCGTCGTAGACGGCCGGGAGGTTGTGGGCGTTGGCAATCGCCAGGGCGCGGTGATACAGCGTGGTCAGTGCCATGAA
>DASYWB010000219.1:0-4894 GCA_035936495.1 Thermomicrobiales bacterium | reverse complement strand
CGAGAACATCGCTGGCTGACATGTCGCTATTCTCTCCAATATTCGCCATGGCCGCGAGCATCCGATACGGTGCCGATCACGGAGCAGGAGAAGGAGCGCGTGGACAACCCGGCCATCAACCGCATCGAGTTCGGGGTTCTCGAAGGCGTGCGGCCACGGCCGGCCGGGAGGAACGCCCGGCTCGGGGAGCATGGCAGCACGGTGCGGGTCCCGCTCGCCCGCCTCACGACCGAGGACGGCACGACCGGCTTCGGCTCCTGCCGGGCCACGCGGGAGCAATTGGAGCCGCTGATCGGCAGCCACTTCCACGACGCCTTTGATCCTGAGCACGGGCCGGTCGAACGGTGGCTCGCGTGCGAATACCCGCTCTGGGACCTCGCCGCTAATCGCGCCGGTCAACCCGTGTTCGCCCTCGCCGCGGCCATGGTTGGAGAGACCGCGTCCGAGCCCTACGACGTTCCCTGCTACGACACCTCGCTCTACTTCGATGACTTGCAGGTGGGCCCGGAAGCCGAAGCGGCCACGCTCATCGCCACCGAGGCGAGAGAGGGCTACGACCGCGGACACCGCGCCTTCAAGATCAAGGTCGGACGCGGCGCCCGGCACATGCCAGTCGAGGAAGGTACACGTCGCGACATTGCTGTCGTGCACGCCGTACGGACCGCCGTCGGCCCCGAGCTGCCGCTGATGCTTGACGCCAACAACGGCTACAACCTCAATTTGACGAAGCGCGTGCTGATGGAGACGGCCGACTGCGATATCCATTGGATCGAGGAACCGTTTCACGAGGACGCCGAGCTCTACCGCGACCTCAAGCAGTGGATGGCCGGAGAAGGCCTCGATATCCTCATCGCCGATGGCGAGGGGCAAGCGTCGCCCCAGTTGCTCGACTGGGCACGGGAAGGCATGGTCGACGTCATTCAATACGACATCTTCAGCCACGGGTTCACGCGATGGCTCGTCACCGGCCGGCAGCTCGACGGGTGGGAGGTCCGTTCAGCGCCCCATCATTACGGAGGGCACTACGGTAACTACGCCGCCTGCCATCTCGGGGGAGCGATTCGCCATTTCGCCCGTGTCGAGTGGGACGAGGCAATCACTCCCGGTCTCGACGCCACCCGCTACATGATCAGGGAGGGGCGCGTCCGGGTGCCATCCGTCCCTGGGTTCGGCCTGGATCTGGACGAGGAACGGTTCCTCCATGCCGTCACGGCGACCGGCTTCAGCCTGGGCTCGGGTTCTCATCCCCGGCGGTGAGCGCCGCGGCGCCCCTCAGTGCCCGCGCCATTTCCTTCACCAGTGTCTGGACGATCTCGGCCGCCGGCTGAACGGCCGCGACTACGCCGGCGCTCTGCCCGGCGTAGAGAGCAAGATCATCCATCTCCGCGCGGGTAGCTGGTCCAGGCAGCATATCGGTGTAGCGGTGAATAGGCTCGTTGCCGTCGCCGGTGCCGACGACGTCGCCTTCACCCGGCCGCCGGCCGCTCGGTGGGTGACCAGCCGCTTCCCATCGCTGGACGGTCGGGGTGCGGATGGTTCGGTGTGGCGCGTCCGGCCAGCCCCCATCGAAGAGGGTGGTGTAAACCGTGTCCGCTTCGGTCGCCGCGGCGATCCTTGCTTGGTAGTCGGGATGAACGCTGGCCTCGGCCGACATCAGGAAGCGGGTGCCGAGCCAGGCCCCAGCGGCGCCAAGTGTCAGCGCCGCCGCGATGCCCCGGCCATCACCAATGCCCCCGGCCGCGACGACGGGGACGGGTGCGACCGCGTCCACGACCGCGGGGACGAGTGCCATCGTTGCGATGGTACCCCACACATGGCCACCCGCCTCCCATCCTTGGGCGACAACGACGTTCACGCCTCCAGCGACCGCTCTTTTCGCTTCCTCGGCGCTACCAATCGTGTGCAGCACGAGGCCACCAGCGCCGTGGACGGAAGGGATGTAGGGCGTGGGGTCGCCCCAGAAGAACGAGATGATCGGCACCTGTTCCTCAAGGCAGATCGCGAGGCGTTCCTCCGGTGGCCAATGCAGGACCAGGTTGACGCCGAACGGGCGATCCGTCAGCGCCTTGGTCTCCCGAATCAGTGACCGGAGGGCCTCCGGTTCCCGCCAGGTACCTGATAGCATGCCGAGCCCGCCGGCGTTGGAGACTGCCGCCGCCAGCGTCGGTGTCGTACCGCTGCCCACCGGTGCCTGGATGATCGGCACATCGATGCCCAGCTTGTCCGTCAGGTTCGTTCGTAAGGACGGCATCGCATCTCCCTTTCCATCTGTCTGGCCGCCGGGTGGGCATTCCAACATAGGACCCAATATTGGGCCGCGTCCCGCGCTATACTCGCCGCCGTGGAAGGGTGATCGTGAAGAGCAGCGTAATGCGCCACGAGTCCATTGCCGAATCACCTGCGCGCGATCCAAGCCTAGCAAGAAATGCCTGAAGGCCGCGACGTGCGGATTCAGGTGCTTGAGGGCGAAAGGATGCGTTTAGGCCGGTCATGCAACCGCGCCTAGATCGAGCATTCGTCGATCTCGTGGATTTCCACCCTTTGGAGATAGGTTGCCCGTGGACGCCATCGCCCTCGACCAGCACGCGGCAATGGGTCCGCCGGGGCAGGATCGAGGCGTTCCCCCGAGGACCGCGCGGGCTGCGGTCACCGCGATCTTCTTCCTGAATGGGTTCATTCTCAGCTCGTGGGTGCCGCGCATCCCCGCGATCAAGGACGACTTGGATCTCAGCGAAGGTCGGCTCGGCCTGGCGTTGCTCGGGACCGCCGTCGGTGCGTTGCTCGCGATGCCAGTCACGGGCTGGCTGTTGCCGCGCGTCGGAAGCCGGGTCATGACTACCATCGGTGTGATGCTCCTCGCCATCTTCTTGATTGGTCCGGCATTGGCGGGGAGCTGGACCGCGTTGACGCTGATGTTGATGCTTTTCGGCGCGGCGAATGGGGCACTGGACGTCTCGATGAACGCGCATGGCGTTGTCGTTGAGCGACGGTATCGGAGGCCAATCTTGACGGCCTTCCGCGCGGCGTTCAGCCTCGGCGGTCTCGCTGGGGCGGCGGTTGGCGGGCTCTTCGCCGGACTGGGGATTCGACCCTTACCCCACTTCTCGACCGTGGCGGTTGTTTGCATCGTGGCCGGATTTCTCGCGTCGCGGCGACTGCTGCCCGGTCATGTCGACCGGCGGGTGCGACCGGATCCGGAGACGGCTATGCCAAAGAGCCGGGCGCCGTTTCGGCCACCGGGGCGGATCGTCGCCGCGGGGATTGTCGCGCTGGCGTGCCTGCTCGGGGAAGGGGCCGTCGCTGACTGGAGCACGGTCTATCTGGACGAGACCCTGGGCACGAGTGAGGGACTGGCGGCGGCCGGCTTCGTCGCGTTCTCGCTGGCGATGACGCTCGTCAGGCTGCGTGGCGACCGGCTGACCGCTGCTTGGGGACCGGTCGTATTCGTCCGGCGTGGAGGGGCGTTAGTCGCGCTCGGTTTGGGGCTTGGCTTGGTGATTCGTGAACCCTGGGCGGCCATCGCCGGCTTTGGCGCCGTTGGTGCTGGGCTGGCGGGCATCTTCCCGGTGGTGCTGAGTGCCGCTGGACGGGTGGAAGGGATCGCGACCGGTGCCGCGCTGGCGTTTGTCTCGACGCTGGGGTACACGGGCTTTCTGGTCGGACCGCCGGCGATCGGGCTGGTGGCGGAAGTTGTCGGGCTAGAGGTCGCGCTCGGCATCGTCGTCGCGATGGGTATCCTGATCGTTCTCCTAGCCGGTAGCCTGGCCCCCGCGGAAGCGCTGGACGCCCAGCCAGTGGCGGTTGAGGGGTAAGGTGATTCGCTCACTCATCTGGTCGAGAAGCAGCCGGGGCCCTTGGCTCGTCTCGTACCATTCGTTAGTCCGAGCAGGTGATATCCTCTCCATGGTGGGAGGCATCAGAAAAGGAGCAGCCCAATGGCTGAGGCAGTCAACGTGGCTGGCGCGGTCGATCTGAAGGCGCTGGCAGAAGAGGTCCATGCGACGGGCGAGTCGCGTATCCTGGAACTGGACGGCGAGAAGCTGGCGGTCTTGGCGCCCTTGCCCGCGGACGACGAGCAGGTTGTCTACGATGAGGGGTCCGACTGGGAGGTTACCGACGAGGACCGGAAGGCGACACTCTCGGCATTCGGTGGGTGGGTGGGTCTTGTCGACGCGGAAGAGTTGAAGGCGCGGATCAAGGCGGCCCGTGGGTCGCATCACCCGCCGGTCAAGTTGTGATTCTATCCTATCTCTTTGATACCGATCGGGTTATCGACTTTCTCAATGCTCAGCCGGATGCTCACCACCTCGTCGCTCGGTTTCTTCCTGCTGGCATCGCCATAAGCATCGTTACCTACGCCGAATTACTGGAAGGGATTCTGGGGTCACATGATGTGGCTGAAGGAGAACGCGAACTCCATGCCTTTCTCAGGAGCGTCGCCGTCCTTGATATCAGCCGGCCCGTGGCGCGCCGGGTCGCCGAGATACGGCTTGACCTCCGGCACCGGGGGCGGCCGGTCAATAATCGCATCGCGGATCTCTTCATTGCCGCCACCGCGTTGCACCATGACCTGATGCTTGTGACCCGCAATACCCGAGACTACGAGGATATCCCCGGGCTCGTGGTCCATTAGGGAATGTAGCGGTCCTCTCTCTTCACCCAGAGTCCGTATTATCCCGCAGCCCAGCCCCGGCGGGGATGCTGTCACGCCTGAAATGATCCTCGCTCGTGGTCCCTTTCGCCCTGCACGAGATCGACAAGCCTCGTGACGAATGGCCGTCTCACGCTTCCGCATCCATGGCCATGCCCATGATGTCTTCGGCCAGTCGCCGTAGCGCCGCGCGCAGTTCGGGTGGGCGGCGAATGACGAGCGGAAATGGGAGGCCCACCAGGT
>DASYWB010000218.1:0-2485 GCA_035936495.1 Thermomicrobiales bacterium | reverse complement strand
CCGCTGCCCCGCCTCTCCCCGTTCCTCCAGGACCCGGACCGGGAGACCCGCGAGCGGGCGTTCCGGCTGCAACTCCAACCCTACATCGAGCGGCGTGATGCCCTGGCGGATCTCTTCGACGAGCAGTACGCGCTCCGGCAGGAGATCGCTCACAACGCCGGGCTCGCCAATTACCGCGACTATGCCTTCCGCGAGAACAACCGCTTCGACTACACCCCGGCCGACTGTGAGACTTTTCACCGCGCCGTCGAGGAGACGGTCGTGCCGGCCGTGGCCCGGCGCTATGAGCGGCGGCGCCAGCTGCTTGGCGTAGAGACACTGCGACCGTGGGACACCAAACCCGACCCGCTCGGTCGCCCGGCGCTGCGGCCCTTCGAGACCGTCGACGAGCTGACCAGTAGGGCCGAAGCGATCTTCCGGCGGGTCGACCCCGTGTTGGGCGAGTACTTCGCGACGATGCGGCGGGAGGACTTGCTCGATCTGGACAGCCGGAAGGGCAAGGCTCCCGGTGGCTACTGCACCGACTTGCCCTATCGTGAACGGCCCTTCATCTTCATGAACGCCGCTGGCACGGCAAGTGATGTCGAAGTGCTGCTCCACGAGGCGGGCCACGCCTTCCATGCCTTCGAAGCCTATGACCTGCCGTACTCATTTCATCGTTTTCCGGGGTCGGAGATGGCTGAGGTAGGGTCGATGGCGATGGAGCTTCTCTCGGCACCGTATCTGAATCGTGACCAGGGAGGCTACTACACGGACGAGGAGACCCGGCGCTCTCGCATCGAACACCTGGAGGGCATCCTCGCGGGCATCCCCTGGATCGCGACCGTCGATGCCTTCCAGCAGTGGGTCTATGCCAGCGGCGAAGGTGGTGACTGCGACGCGCGGGACGCGGCTTGGGCGCGCATCTTCGAGCGGTTCAACCCGGGGGTCGATTGGAGCGAACTCGACGCGCAGCGGCTAGCGCGTTGGTATCGCCAGATCCACATCTTCCTCTATCCCTTCTATTACATCGAATACGGCATCGCGCAACTCGGCGCATTGCAGGTCTGGCGGAATAGCCTGAACGACCAGGCCGGCGCGGTCGTCGCCTATCGCCAAGCGCTGGCCCTGGGAAACACGCGTCCTCTGCCTGATCTCTTCGCCGCCGCCGGGGCCCGTTTCTCCTTCGACGCCGCGACCGTCGGCGAGCTGGTCGATCTCGTCGAGAGTCAACTGGCGGAGTTGGAAACGTAGCGAAGGGGACCGGGGGGCATCATGAGGTGCGATACACGTTCATTGATTACGATAATCATGCAGCGCAACGCTTGGCGCCGCGAGAATTCGATGAAGAGATGGTACGAACCACCATCGAGCAACCAAGTGTCCGGTATCACAGCCGCAAGCATCCAGATCGAATCATTGTGGAGCGAAGGACGGCAGAAGGACCAGCCCTCCAGGTGATCTACGTCGAACGGTCCGACGCCCGCGGGGATGGTGTGTTTGTTATCACGTTGTGTCCTATTCGGAGTACTTGGATGGGTAGAGGATGACTGTTATGCGATTTGAGCTTACGGCATCGGGTCTTCTCCACATGCATTTTGGCGACGGCGTGGCGGTGGATACCATCACCCTAGCGGACCTCATCTACCTAGAGATCGATTCAGAGGGACATCCGCTCTCTCTCGATTTTGTCGTTGCCGAAGACTTCCTACCGTTTATCAAAGAGCGGGGTGGGGTTTTTGAGATTCCGCCCCGCGTCGATCCTGACATGACGGACGCGTTCGGATCCACGAGCCATCCGGAATCACCGGTCGTAACCCACTGACCGAAAACACACCTCGCCGAGAGCCGTTGTCCCTGCGAGAGAGCCTCTGGAAAGCGTGGTATCATCCAATCCACGGACAGGCACCGCATGGACATCGTAGTGGCACGGCTTTCCCTGCCCGGCCTCCAACGCCGTGGGCTCCACATGCCAGACACTCACCCGTGAGACGCGCTAGGATCGGGCGAGCGAGGTAGCCGCTGCGAGCGCCCGACGCCCGAGTGTCGCCGTTGGCCCCTGCGGCGCCGGCTGCCGCACGACGCGCACCCGTCCCTCACGCCGGGTAACCCGGTAGCGCGTCTCGCCGCTACCGGTCCGCCGGAACTCGAGGTCCAGTCGCGCTTGGCCGACGCGGACGCCCTCAAGCCGGAGGTCTGGGAGCCAGGGCGGCAGGTGAGGATCGACTAAGAGAAGGCCGAGCGGTGCGACCGGCCGCAGCCCGAGTAGCGATTGGACGAGAAGGACTATCATGCCCGCCGACTGCCTCTGGGAGCCGGCTCGCGACAAAAAGGTCCGTCGAGGCAAAGACGCCCTCGGCCAGGCGATGGAGATCGTCCCAGCAGCCATACCGGGCAAATCCAACGGCGAACGTCCCGTTCTCGACTGGCCAGACGCTGCCGAGGTGATAGCTGAATGGGTTGTAGGCTGGATGCTCGCTTGACAGGGTCCGGATACCCCAACCGC
>DASYWB010000217.1:0-2835 GCA_035936495.1 Thermomicrobiales bacterium | reverse complement strand
CGCCTACTCGCCTGGACGATCTCGCTGACAAACCTGCTTGATGCTGGTCTGGCGGCGGTCGTCATCCCCGTCTTTGTCCGCCGCACCTACGGCGAGGATGCCTCGGCCGAGCTCGGGCTCGTCTTCGGCGCGTTTGGGGCCGGAGCGGTGACGGGCTCAGTCATCTTCGCGGCGATCGGGCACCGACTGCCCCGGCGCTTGACGTACCTCGTGGCCTTCCTCACCGTGGCCGCGTCCCTCTGGATCTATCCCCTTTCGCCACCCCTGGCTCTCTTGCTCCTGGGGCGCGTCATCGCGGGCGCGGCAGCGGGGCCGCTTAATCCGATCTTGATGACCGTGTTCCAAGAACGGGTGCCCATACCCCTGCGTGGCCGGGTCTTCGGCAGTCTCTCCGCGGGCGTGCTGGCCGGGTCACCGCTCGGCGTGGTCGCGGCCGGCGTCACCGTCGAGCGGCTCGGCCTCACGCCAACCCTTGTCGGGATCGCCGCTCTCTACGTCGCCGTCACCCTCGCTACCGCACTCAACCCGGCGATGCGCTTGATGAATCATCGTCCCAGGCGTGTGGAGGTTGAGCATGCGCCGGCAGGTACGTGAGAACGCGACTGGTGGTGTCATGCAATGGGAGTGGAACGGGCGGCATGTTCGCGCGTATCAGCATCGGTAGGCGTGGCGGCGGGGGAGGATGCGATCTACCACGACGACGCGGTCTTCAGGTATGATAATGAACAGGACGCGCCAGTTCCAAATCCGGAGCCGCCACTGGTCATCACGCCCCTGGAGCTTGCCAACGTCTCCCTCATGCGGACCGTCCTCAAGGGCGCGCAACCCGGCGACAATGCGTCTCTGCTCGATGGCGTCAAGCCGGCGTAAGTCTCGTCGCGCACGATCCGTCAGTTCAATGTGCCATCGGGGCCGCATCAGCCAAGCGCTCAACGTCATCAAGCGACGTCGTCCGGCCTGCACGATACGCTTCTCGCGCCTCTTGGAGAGACTGCTCCTCCTCGGGCGTCACCGGCTCGTCGTCCTCGGGCGCACTTTCCAGCACCCAGGTGAGCGGGTCGTCCGCTCCGCTCCGCAGGAATGAGACGTAACGCTCCAACTCGGGCAGCTTTTCGTCTGGGACTTCGTCTACTAGATCATGAATTCTCGTTCGCGTCTTCGTTCGCGCGACCATGTCATCCCTCCATGTCCGGATTCTCTTGAAGTCGCCGTTAGATGCCTTCGCAGCGGACCGCTGTCCCGCTCGCGGTAACCATCAACATGCCACCGTTGGCGCCAAGCGTCTCGTAATCGAGGTCGATGCCAATAATCGCGTTCGCGCCAAGCGCCGTGGCCTGCTCCGTCATCTCTTCGATGGCAATGTCCTTGGCCTTGCGTAGCTCCTTCTCATAGGCGCCGGAGCGACCGCCGATCACGTCGCGGACACCAGCGAAGACATCGCGGAAGATGTTCGCGCCCATGATCGCCTCGCCGCTGACGATGCCGAGATATTGGCTGATGGGACGTCCGTCGAGGTGACTCGTTGTCGTCAGGATCATGGTTCTCCTCCTGCCTCGTCCGTTCGCGCTGGCTCGATACATCGCAGAGTCTGCTTCAAACAGGCGATCCGTTCCAGTGTTCCCGCTGTCGTGCGAAGATATGGGTCAGCATGACCGGTCACACATAGGGAAGGGAGGAGATGGCCGTGAGGATCGAAGGCGACGCGGGGTTAGGAGATTTGATCGCGTCTGAGAACGAAACCATCTGTTGCGATGGTTTCACCTTCACCGAGGGTCCGGTTTGGGTGCCGCAAGACGAATGCTTGCTCTTCAGCGATATTCCCAATAATCGCATCTATCGTTGGCGACCGGGCGACGCGGCGGCCGAGATCTACCGGGCCCCAAGCCGAAACAGCAACGGCTTGACGCTCGACCACGCGGGCCATCTGCTCGCCTGCGAGCACTCGGGACGCCAGGTGACTCGGGGGCCCTACGACGGCGAGGAAACACCGATCGCCACGCATTATGACGGAAAGCGGCTGAACAGCCCGAACGACATCGTCGTCCATAGCTCCGGCGCGATCTACTTCACCGACCCACCGTATGGAATCCGCGACCAGGAAGGGTCCAAGGAGCTTCGCTTCCAAGGCGTGTACCGGATCGATCTGGACGGAGCCCTGACGCTGCTCGACCAGTCGTTCACCGCCCCCAATGGGCTGGCCTTCTCTCCCGATGAATCGACGCTCTATATCGGCGATTCGATAGAGCGCTTCATCCGGCGCTTTTCGGTCGAGGCGGATGGGACGATCACGGGTGGCGAGATCTTCGTCGACATGCGGGGCGATGAGCGTACCGGAGTGCCGGATGGCATGAAGGTCGATGAGGATGGGCGGCTCTGGTCGACGGGCGCGGGTGGGATCTGGGTCATCGCGCCTGATGGCACGGTCCTAGGCGTGATGCCGTTCCCGGAGAACCCGGCCAATCTGGCCTTTGGCGGTCCCACCTTTTCGATGCTCTACCTGACGGCCCACTCCAGCGTGTTCAGCGTGGAAACCAAGGTCCGGGGCATCGCGCCGGGCTCACGGTCCTGATAGGCCGCACACCGATGGCGAGCCGCGATGAGACGCTAGCTGCGCTGCGAGCGGCGTTTGCCCTGTCCTCCTCTACCGAGGAGGCAGAGGTCGTCGAGGATGTCGATGGCGGGATCGACGTCATGGGCGAGGAGTGGACGTTTCACGCTGAGGGGTGGCCCGGACCGGCGATAGCTTGGCTGGCCTTGGACGACGAGCCCGAAGGACAGGGCGAGCAGGCACTACGAGCGGCGTGCGAGGCAGCCCTTTCCCCGGGGCCGCTCGTC
>DASYWB010000216.1:0-3359 GCA_035936495.1 Thermomicrobiales bacterium | reverse complement strand
TCACTGGTGGGAGCAACTCCTGCACAACCAGACCGCGCTACGGATCAAGGCGGCCTTGCTCTTCCGCCCCGGCATCGTCGTCACCAGCGTCCCCTACCACCTGGAACGCAACCGCCAACCACCCGTCGGCCCCCGCGGCTTCGCCCGCCGCTTGTGACGGCAGGGGGCAGGGGGCAGGGGGCAGGGGGAGTGTAGCCGTGTTGATTTGATGGCTGCCACTATCGATCCGCCGAGCAATGCGCCGTTGATCTCCTGCCCCCTGCCGTCTGCGCCCTGCCCCCTTACGTCTCCTTCGGCGTGTCCTCGCGGTTACCCCACTCGTCCCAGGAGCCGGTGTAGAGAGCCACGTCCTCGTAGCCGATCAGGCGCAGTGTGAAGTAGGTCACCGCGGAGCGAACGCCGGTTGCACAGTAGGGGATCACCTGCTTGTCCGGCGTCACGCCGAGATCGGCGTAGAGCGCAAGCAGCTCGTCCGCCGATTTCCAATACTTCGGAATTTCGGGCTCGGCGTTGCGTGGGAAGTTGACATTCACCGCGCCGGGGATATGGCCGTTCGCATACTCCTCCGGCGTCCGCGCGTCGACCAGCGCCACATTTGGATCATCGAGACTGGCCCGGACTTCCTCCAACGAGGCGAGGACTTCTGGTCGCGGGTTGCCCTCATACGTCTCGGCAACGGGCTGGATATGGGCCGGGCCTTCTTCCAGCTCGCCCCCGGCCGCGACATAGGAGGGGAGGCCACCGTTGAGGATGCGCTTGTCCTCATGGCCAAGTTGTTCCAGCACCCACCAGAGCCGCGCCGCGAAGAGCGTCCCGCCGTCGTAGATGACGATCGTCTGATCCGGCGCCAGGCCGAGCGCGGTCAGCTTCGCCTCGACCTCATCCTGCCACCGCGCGATCGACGGGTCGGACGTATCGACGACCTTCAGCTCCGGCCAATCGATCTGAGCCGCGTTCGGAATGTGCCCGGCCTCGAACTCGTCCGCCGGCGTCAGCGCGACGATGCGCACCTTCGGATCATCGCGGTGGGCGTCGATCCAGGCGGTATCGACGAGCCAGTCGGGGTGGGCGTAGCCGTCCTCCGCCGAGGGAGAGGCAGCCGGAGTCGCGCCGTGCGCCACCGCTCTCACCGTGGCAACCGTCGGAGCGATCAACAGGAGGCATAGAAACGCCAATAGGACACGTCGCACGATTTCTCCTTAGCTATCAGCCGGCAGCTTTCAGCGACTGCTCGTGAGCAACAATCCGTAGGGGCACGGCGCGCCGTGCCCAGCATCAGACCACCTCCTTTCGCCTCCTACCAACCCATCTGCTAAAAACTGATAGCTCACCAGCTCAATCCGCGCTCAGCACCTCATCGCCATGCTGGCGAAGCCGCGTCATCGCGCTGGCGATGCGCGATTGGCAGCGCTCCTTGCCGATCACCCGGAGCGTCTCGAAGAGGCCCGGCGATTGCGTCCGCCCGGTGACGGCGACGCGGATCGCCATGAAGAGCTGACCAGGCTTCAAGCCCAGCTCCTCCGCCAGTGCCCGCATCCTCGCCTCGGTTGCCGCTTCGTCGGACAGGTCGGCCTCGGCAAGAGCCGCCTCGGCCGCGATGAGGGCGTCTAGGGTCTCTTGGAGATCCATCTTCTTCGGGATGAGCAAGGCGGTGTCGTACGGATCGAGCTCGTCTCGGAGAAAGAAGCGCATCAAGTCCGGCGCGTCGGCCAGCGTCTCCAGCCGGTCCTTGAGGAGCTCGACAACATCGCGCACGCGCGCGAAGTCCGGGTGCGCCGCATCGGCAGGCCCTGCCGGGATCAACCCGGCATCGACCAGGAAGGGGATCACGCGCCCGGCCACGTCATCGAGGGTCAGGACGTGATTGATGTATTGCTGGTTGAACCAGCGCAGCTTGTTGTAGTCGAAGGTCGCCGGCGACGGGCTCACCCGCTCCAACGTGAACTTGGCCAGCAGCTCGTCCGGCGGGAAGATCTCGGTGCTGGCGTCGAAGCTCCAGCCGAGCAGGGCCAGGTAGTTCATCAGCGCCTCGGGCACGTAGCCCTGGGCGCGGAACTCCTCGACCGCCGTCGAGCCGTGGCGCTTGGAGAGCTTGCCGCCACCCGGCGCCAGGATGAGCGGCAGGTGCGCGATAGCCGGCATCTCCCAGCCGAACGCCTGATAGAGGAGCGTGTGGACCGGCGCGGTCGGGATCCATTCATCGCCACGCGTGATGTGGGTGATGCGCATCAGATGATCATCGACGACGTTGGCCAGGTGATACGTCGGGTACCCATCAGACTTGAGCAGCACCAGATCTTCCAGATTGGCGTTCTGGTAGGTGATCGGCCCACGGATCAGATCGTGGACAACCGTCTCGCCCTCACGAGGCATGGCAAAGCGGACGACGTAGGGCTCGTCGCCCGCTTCCCGCGCCGCCTTCTCGTCGGGAGACACGTTCCGGCAGTGGCGGTCGTAGCCCGGCGCTTCACCGCGGGCCTGCTGCTCGGCGCGGACGCGCTCCAGCCGGTCGCGGGTGCAGTAACAGCGGTAGGCGTAGCCCGTGTCGATGAGGTGTTCGGCCGCCTGACGGTAGTGCTCAGTCCGCTCGCTCTGGTGGTAGGGACCGACCGGACCGCCGACATCCGGCCCCTCGTCCCAGGTCAGCCCGAACCAATGCAGGGCATCGATCAGCCCCTCTTCGGCGCCGGGGACAAAGCGGTTGCGATCGGTATCCTCGATCCGGAGGATGAACACCCCGTCCTTTCCCTGGCGGCGGGCCTCGCCATGCGCGAACAGCCAGGTGAACATCGCCGTCTTGGCGCCGCCAATGTGCAGCGAGCCGGTCGGACTGGGCGCAAACCGGACGCGAACGCCCGACTCTGGAAGCGTGGACTGGGAAGGTACAGCGGTCATCTCAGGCAGATCCTCTCGGGGAAGTACGTCGCTATCGTTCCCAGAGTATACCGCCCAGCCTGCAACACCTGGCCGTCAAGGCAGCAGCGACAGCCCCGGAATCCGCCCAAAATGCCGCACGTTCCGCGTCACCAGCGTCAGGTCATGTGCAATCGCGGTCGCCGCGATCAGGAGGTCCATCGCATCAAGTCGCATGCCCGCACTCCTTAAGCTGCCGCTTAGCCGAGCGTATTCCCGCATGATTGGCAGGTCAAGTGATACGACATCGATCCATCGCAGGATTCCCAGAAAGCGAGCTTCAATTACTGCTGGGTTTGGCCCGTAATAGACGCCTTCGTATATCTCGCCAAACGTTATGATACTTATGGAGATACGCTCCTCCCCCAAAGAGGCGAGGAGTCGCATTGCCTGAGATTTCCCGCCCAAATAGTCCGCCATCCAGTCGGTGTCGATGAGATACGCCA
>DASYWB010000215.1:0-21049 GCA_035936495.1 Thermomicrobiales bacterium | reverse complement strand
GGTGACATCTATGCCCTTGGCGCGACGCTCCACCATCTCGCCACCGGGTCAGATCCCCGGAATGAAACGCCGTTCACCTTCGCGCAGCGCCCGCCTCGTGGCCTCAACCCCCGCATCAGCCCGGCTCTCGAAGCCCTGATCCTGAGATGCGTCAACTATGCCCCGGCGGACCGCTTCGCCTCGGTCAACGACGTCCGGGATGCGCTGCAGCAGGTAACCGAAGCCGCGCTCGCCAGGACCTTGGCTGCCGTCGCGGCGCTTCCTCCCCCGCCCACCCAGGTGCAGCCGGCGTCGGCCAAGGCCCCCGCTCGCCCATGTGGGTTACCCTCTGCCCGCGAACGGATCGACTGGGTCGTTACGACCGACGACGAGGTGCGGGGTTCGGCGTCGCACGCCGGTGGAGCCGTCTACGTCGGCTCGTACGATCATCATGTCTACGCCATCGACGAGATCGACGGCTCGGTGAGGTGGCGGTTTGAGGCGGGGCGCGGAGTTGTCTCCGAGCCGCTTGCGGCCTCGGAGCTACTGATCTTCGGTTCCGAGGACCACAACGTCTACGCCATCACCAGGCAACACGGGTGTCTCGTATGGTCGTTCCGCACCACCATGCCGGTCCGATCTTCTCCGCGAGGGGACGACACGAGCTGTTTCGTCGGCTCGGATGACGGTTTCCTCTACCGGCTCGATCGCGCCCGGGGCCGGGTGTTGTGGCACCATCGGACGTGGGGACCAGTCCGATCAACGCCTCTCGTGACGGACGATCAGGTTCTCTTCGGTTCCGATGACGGTCACGTGTACGCCCTGGCACGAGACACCGGCCAGTTACGATGGCGGCAGCAATGTGGGGCCGCAGTGGTCGCATCGCCGGTGCAGTTGGACCGTCTGCTGATCGTCGGGGCCATGGATGGCACGGTACGGGCTATCACATTAGACAAGGGCCGCGTCTCTTGGACCATGGCGACGGGGAAGGCGGTAATCGCCACGGCCGCCGTAGCGGGTCAAACGGTCTACGTGGCCTCGGCGAACGGATCGCTCTATGCGATCAACGGTGCCAACGGACGTGTCGTGTGGGAAAGCAGCCTCTGCCGGCAGATTACCTCGACACCGTCCATTGACGACGAGTACCTCTACGTCGGAGGGGCCGACGGGGTCCTCCGCTGTCTCGACCGGAGTCAGGGGGACGTGCTGTGGCAGGTCGAAACGGAACGCCCGATCGTCGCGAGGCCGCTCGTCAGCCCCGAGCATATCATCGTTGGCAGCCTGGATGGACGAGTCTATGGGATGAGACGGGGGTCATGACGATCGCGGGTTTGAGCGGTGGCGTGCGAAGGCGAGAAGCCGACGACACGGGGAGGAGCCGAATCACTATGGCAATTACCGCCATCCTGCACTTTTCGGGCGAGGATGCAATTGTCGGCGACATGGATGAACTTCCGGACGCGACGCAGCAATTCGTCGTTGTGCGCAATCCTCGCCGCAAAGACGGGAAGCGGGTGAGCAACATCGAAGCTGACGCGAAGGCGATCTTGTATCCCTTGGCCCGGATCACGTTTATTGAACTCATGGACGAGACGGATGCGGAGATGACCGCCCAGCAGGCCGTGATCCCCGGGGGTACGACCATCTTCGGGTTCTTCCGAGAAGACGATGAGGCCCGATAGGGCGTAACATGCGAAGACCAGGGGGAGGGACTCCCCCTGGTCTGTAGACCGACGATTGTATTGTGGATTTCGCCTAGATCTCGTCGGCGCGGACTTCTCGGCGCTCAACGACGCGAGGCGCGTCCGCCTGGTCGCGCGCCGTCAGCGTGCCGGTGTTACTGGTGGTAGAGGTCGGCAAGCCCTCATCGTCGGAGTTCACCTTGAACTCTTTGATGCCTTTACCGAGCGCGCCACCGATCTCGGGAAGCTTGCCGGCGCCGAAGATAATAATGACGATCACGAGAATGATCGTGAGCTCCTGCCATCCTAATGAACCCATTGCTCCATATCCTCCTGGTGAACCGTGCCCGTGATTGACCGGGAGCACTTACCATCCCGGATTATAGCCCTCCGCGCGTCCGTCCGCCACCAGTTCGGCGGCTCAATTGACGAAACTGCTCGCGATCGCAAAGACGATAAACAGGACCGCGACGCCGATGGTGAACTGAAAGAGGGTCTTCTCCAGCCCACGCCGGGTGCGGTTGATCGAGCCGCTATCCCCGCCGAACGCACCGGTGAATGAGGACCCCTTCCCCTGAAACAGGATGATCACGATCAGCACCGCTGAGATAATAATCGTGACCAGATTGATCGCGGTTTCCATAGACCCTGCTTGTCCTTTCGGGCGACTCCATCCACTGATGTCAAAGGTATCATCTCACGCGTCAAGAGGCTACTGGTTCGGCTTATACGCTGGGGATTGCCGCAACCCCGGGCAATGTCCTGCCCTCCAGGAATTCCAGCGAGGCGCCGCCGCCGGTCGACAGGTGACCGATCCGGTCCGCCAGTCCCAATTGCTGGATGGCGGCTATCGAATCGCCTCCGCCGACAATGCTCACTCCCTCGGCAGCCGCGACAGCGGCCGCGACATGACGAGTCCCCTCGGCGAACGCCGGCCGTTCGAAGACGCCCATCGGCCCGTTCCAGAAAATCGTCGCCGCGCCAGCAATCACCCCGGCAAACGTCTCCGCGGTGGCCGGGCCGATATCAAAGATTGATTCCCCCGCCGCGATGTTGGACACGGACTTCGTCTCTGGCTGCCCATCCAACGATGGCGCCACCCGGGCGTCGCTAGGCAGCAGCACGCGGGCCCGGCGGTGATCGGCGTCAGCCAAGACCTCGCGCGCTTTGCCGACCAGATCCGGTTCCGCTAACGAATCACCGACCTCGAAGCCGCTGGCCAGGAGAAACGTGTTCGCCATGCCGCCGCCAATTACGAGGGTGTCAACTTTACGCAGCAGCCGGGCCAGCACACCCAGCTTATCGGACACTTTGGCACCGCCGAGGATCGCCACGAACGACCGGTCTGGCTCTTCAAGGAGGCGCCCAAGCGTCTCAACCTCTCGCTCGAGGAGGAGTCCCGCGTAGGCCGGCAATATATGGGCGACGCCCACTGTGGAGGCATGAGCCCGGTGCGCGGCGCCGAAGGCGTCGTTGCAATAGAGATCGGCGAGGGAGGCAAGTCGCCGCGCGAAGGACTCATCATTCTCTTCTTCGCCTGGCTCGAAGCGAAGGTTCTCCAAAAGGAGGACCGACCCCGGCGCGAGTGCCTCTGCCGTGGCCGCGGCGGTCTCGCCCGCCACGTCGTCCACATATTGAACCGGCGCCTCGATTAGTTCCTCCAGACGTTCGGCGACCGGGGCCAGTCGCAGGCTGGCATCCGGGTGGCCCTTGGGCCGGCCAAGGTGGCTCATCAAGATGACACGCGCGCCTCGCTCCCGGAGCAGGCTGATCGTTGGTAACGCGGCGCGGATCCTGGTGTCATCGGCGACGCAGCCATCATCGAGCGGGACGTTGAAATCCACGCGGACAAGCACCCGCTTTCCGGCAACGGCGGCATCGCGAATGGAGCGCATCGCCAAGATCGCTTCCTCCTCCGTTGGCCCGTCATCGAGAGCGATATAGCGATATTACGGCGCTAGGACGGGAAACCTGCTTCGCACATCAACGCGGCGAGATCGGCCACACGGCACGAGTAGCCCCACTCGTTGTCGTACCAGGAAACGACCTTGATCATCGTGTCGGTAACGGTCATCGTCGATAACCCGTCCACGATGGAGGAGCGGGAATCCTGCCGAAAATCGGCCGACACTAATGGCTCGTCCGTGATGCCGAGGATCCCTCGCATCGCGTCGCTTTCGGCCGCCTCGTGAAATGCTTGGTTGATGCTCTCCGCCGAGGCTGGCTCTTCCGTCTCCGCCACGAAGTCGATGATGGAGACGGTCGGCGTCGGCACGCGCAGCGCGAAACCGTCGAATTTTCCCTCAAGCTCCGGAATCACCAGGGAGAGCGCCCGCGCTGCACCCGTGGATGTCGGGATGATGTTCATCGCGGCCGCTCGGGCTCGCCGCAAGTCCTTGTGGGGAGCATCCAGAATGACTTGATCGTTGGTGTACGAGTGGACCGTGGTCATGAAGCCGCGCTTGATGCCGAACGCATCGAGCACCACCTTCGCGACCGGCGCTAGGCAGTTGGTCGTGCAGGACGCATTACTGACGATGTGATGCTGCTCCGGATCGTACCGCTCCTCGTTGACCCCAAGCACGATCGTCAGGTCTTCGCCTTTGGCGGGGGTGGAAATGGGGGCGGAGATAATGACTTTCTTCGCTCCCGCCTCCAAGTGTCCCCGCGCCTTTGCCGACGTGGTAAACAAACCGGTCGACTCGATGACAAGGTCTACCGATTCCTCATCCCAGGGTAGCGCGGTAGGAGCGCGCTCGGCAAACACCTTCACTGTTCGGTCGTTGACGCGGATGCCGCCTTCGACCGGTTCGATCTCGGCATCATAACGACCATAAGTGGAGTCGTACGTCAGCAAGTGCGCGAGGCTCTCCGGCGAGGTCAAGTCGTTGACCGCGACCACTTCGAAGAGGTCGCCGAACCCACCCTCATCGATCGCCTTGAACACCTGCCGGCCGATTCTCCCGAAGCCGTTGATTCCCACACGATATGCCACTTGGTCCTCCTTGGTATTGGAGCGAACGGATCGCTCCTGATCGTCTCAACGTGAACGGTGGTCGCGCGGGAACGCGCTCCTGCCCATTCTGTCAGCGTTACGCCATCTGGCGAACGAGCTCCCTTGATGATTCCGCTACCATCTTTACTCCGATGGGACTTCGCGCCACCTCCAGCAGGGCGGCCGCGAGCTTGTCGGGGTCGTGCCGGAGCGGATTCACGTCATTGACGACATCGCGAGCAACGACCTGGACACGCTTCTCGACGCGCTCCAGTCCTTCCGCGGTAACGGCGTCCACACGCCATTCCGGTTTGATTGCGGCCGCTGGCCTAGCATTGCTATTGACCAATGCCGCGTCGAGGACGCCGTCACCGAGATGATTGATGATCGTCTCGATGTGATCCGCGGCGCGGAAATGATCCGTCTCCCCCGGTTGGGTAGCAACGTTGCAGACATAGACGACGCGGCCGAGTGACCATCGGATGGCCTCGGTGATGCCGTGAACCATCAGATTGGGAAGCACGCTGGTATACAGGCTTCCGGGGCCCAAGACGACCAGATCCGCGTTCAAGATGGCGCTCAGCGCCGGCTCATATCCGGCCGGATGCTCCGGCTCGAGATAGACGCGTTTGATGGCTGGCTTCTCATGCGAGATCGTCGATTCTCCACGCACCGTTGATCCGTCGATCAAATCAGCGCAGAGCGTCACGTTCTCCAAGGTCGACGGGAGGACCCGGCCCCGCACCGCGAGCACGCGGGCGGATTCGATTACCGCCTGCTCGAAGCTCCCGGTGACCTGCGTGAGCGCGGTGATGAAGAGATTTCCGAAGCTGTGCCCCTGAAGGTCGGAGCCTTCTTGATCGAATCGATACTGGAACAACTTGCTGATCGTCGATTCGGCATCGGCAAGGGCGACGATGCAGTTGCGGATATCACCAGGCGCCGGCATGTTGAACTCTTCGCGAATCCGCCCCGTGCTGCCTCCATCGTCAGCCACGGTGACGATCGCGGTGATTCCGAGATCACACTGTTTCAAGCCGCGAAGCAACGTTGAAAGGCCGGTACCGCCCCCAATCGCGACGACATTGAGCTCCGGCCGCGTCGGGCCGAACCGGTGCTCGGCGACGATCTGAGCGAGAGCCTGACCCCGTGACGACCGCTCCAGCAAGGGAACGATCAAGGAATAGCTCAAACCCTTGGCGGCGAAAAGGAGCATCAGCATGCCGACGGCGAGGATCACGACTTCCCGATACGGGTGCGGAATGAACTGGAGCGTAGCCACTCGGACCAGGTCGGTCGTGGCCGTGGGGAAGGCAACGTTGCGATACAGCCAAGCCAAGGCCATCGCCAGCGCCAGGCTTATCAGCGTTATGCTGAGGATAAGCAGGCCCACCCAGCGCTTGATCAGCATCCCTGGCCGAAGCCAGGTGCGCCACATTGGTTGACGCATTCCCCCTCCGCCGGTCCCCAGCCGGGCGCGCCGGAAATGCCCGACCGCCGGGGCGAGAGTATAGCACCGCGCGGCTCCACGAAGAGTGTGACCCCCGCTCGTCCCTGTGTCGTCAATGGCCAGCCGGCGCGGTCAATGGTAGACTTAGTCCCAGGAACCAAGCTCTGATGGGAACGTGGGTCCAAACACCCACGTTTTTTGATGTCCAGAGCGCGGTCGGGAATAAGGGAAGCCAGGGGCACATTCGGCCGAGCGGCATTGGCGCGGTAACGCTGGGATCGCCGGTCGAAAGTCCATTGCCAGATGTCGTTTAACAAAGGGAGGTGCGCTGGTGAAGAGCGATTTCTACACCGCCATAGCGCAGATCGCGGCAGAGCGGGGAATCCCCCGGGAGGCGGTGCTCTCGTCCGTGGAGCACGCGCTGAAGACGGTCTATAAGAAGATGGCCAACAGCGAGGAAGAGGTGTCGGTCGACGTCGAGACCGGCACGGGAATGATGAAGGTCTACGTTCATAAGCGGGTAGTCGACGAAATCGAGGACGCGGGCAACGATATTCTCCTTGCGGAAGCCCGGGCAATCAACCCCGCGGTCAGCGTGGGCGACGAGATCAAGATCGAGCGGACGCCCGAGAACTTCGGCCGGATCGCCGCGCAGACGGCGAAGCAGGTGGTGCTGCAGCGCATCCGCGACTACGAGCGTGACTCGGTATTCGAAGAGTTTGGCGACAAGCAAGGCGAGCTCATGAGCGGCGTTGTCCAGCGCGCCGACGCACGGGCCGTCATCGTCGAGATCAACTCCGCCGAAGCGGTAATGCCCGCGAGGGAGCAGGTCCCGAACGAGCGGTATCGCCCGGGGCAGCGGCTCAAGGTCCTGTTAGTCGAGGTCAACAAAGACGCTCGTGGTCCGCAACTCATCGTCTCGCGGTCTCACCCGAACCTGATTCGACGGCTCTTCGAGATAGAGGTACCGGAGATCTTTAGCGGTGCGGTGGAGATCATGGAGATCGCTCGAGAGCCGGGATTGCGGTCGAAGGTGGCGGTTGCCGGGCGTCAGGAGCGGGTCGATCCCGTCGGTTCCTGCGTGGGCGTGCGCGGCGTTCGGATTCAGAACATCGTGAATGAGCTGTACGGCGAGAAGATCGATGTCATCGAATGGTCGCCCGAGATCTCCACGTTCATCGCCAACGCGCTGAGCCCCGCGAAGCCGTCGAATGTCACGCTGGATGAGGAAGAGCATGTCGCGACGGTCGTCGTGCCGAGCGATCAGATGTCGCTCGCGATTGGGAAAGAGGGCCAAAACGCCCGGCTGGCCTTCAAGTTGACCGGCTGGCGAATCGACATCAAGGCCCCGGAGTCGTTGCTCGAATCGAGTGACGAGTTCCTGCGCCAGGCACAATCGAATCTTCCGCAAGACCTAGGCTGGCAAGGCCGGCAACCGCGTTTGGTCCGGGCCGACCGAACGGTCCAGGTGCGCGACCGGGAGTACGGCCCGCTGCCGGATGACCTCGTGGGAATGAGCGTCGACGTCGAGCTCACGGGCGGCGCGCTTGAGGTCTACTGGAACCGAGACCTTCGAGCCCGATTCGACGCTGAGACCGGTGAATCGCTCTCGCTCGATGGCCCCCCTCCGATGCAGCTCGCGGTGGAGGAAGTCGGCGCGGGTAAGAGTGAAGGGTAGTCCCGTGCGATGCCAAAACCTGCTAAGGCGCCAAGGAGCGCGAGAACGCGGGCAAAGCATATTCCCCAACGGACGTGCATCGTTTGCCGTGAGAGGAACGCCAAGCGGGGATTGACGCGTATCGTCCGGCAGCCTGACGGGAGAGTGATTCTCGACCCGACCGGCAAGCAGAACGGCCGAGGCGCGTACCTATGCGACGCACCCGCATGTTGGGAGCGAGTGGTTCATGGCCAGGCGCTCGCCCGGGCTCTGAAGACCGACATCGGCGCGGATGTGCTCGAGCGGCTCCGTTTGGAAATGACACTTCGAGAAGAGACGGCATCACAACAATTAGGGAAGGACTAAGCACCTATGGTAAGTACAAGACCAGGACAGGGATCGCAGAGAGGTCCAAAGGGTGGCCGTGGCGGTGGCCGACGGGTGAAGGGCGGCCGTGCTGGTGGAGCCCGCACGGTAGCGGTGCGCCGCGTGGCGCCGGTGGAGCGGACGCCGGTGGCGCTGCCGGCGGTCGTGTCGGTATCGGAGCTTGCCGAGTATCTGCAGACCGGTGGCGTCGACGTGATCAAGGAGCTCATGAAGCTCGGAATCATGGCGAATCTGAATCATCAGATCGACTATGACACGGCGGCAAAAGTCGCCACGGCACTGGGCTGGGAGACGCACGAGCAGTTGTCCGAGGCGGCCCGCCGCTCGGCCGAGGGCTTCGAGAACCGGCGGACGAGCAACGGTGCCGATCCGAACGCCAAGGACCGTCCGCCGGTCGTCACCATCATGGGCCACGTCGACCATGGAAAGACGCAGTTGCTCGACTCCATCCGCTCCGCGCATGTAGCGGCAGGTGAAGCGGGCGGCATTACTCAGCATATCGGGGCCTACCAGGTCGAGGCTCAAGGCCGCAAGGTGACCTTCCTGGACACGCCGGGGCACGAGGCGTTTACGGCGATGCGCGCCCGGGGTGCTCAAGCGACCGATATCGCGGTCCTCGTCGTCGCCGCTGACGACGGCGTGATGCCGACGACGCGCGAGGCGATCGCGCACATTAAGTCGGCTCAGGTACCGATGGTCGTGGCGATCAACAAGATCGACTTACCCACGGCCAACCCTGACCGTGTCAAACAGCAACTGAGTGACAACGCGGTCCTGCCCGAAGAGTGGGGTGGGGACGTGCCGGTCGTCGAAGTCTCGGCCCGTGACAAGACCGGCCTGGATGATCTGCTCGAGGTCTTGCTCCTCGTCGCCGACGTCAACGACCTCAAGGCGAACCCGCATACACGCGCGAGCGGCGTGGTTATCGAAGCGAAGGTGGACGCGACTCGTGGTCCCGTAGGGACGCTCTTGGTGCAAGAGGGCACCCTCAATGTGCGGGATGTGGTCGTAGCCGGTTCAACCTGGGGCCGCGTCAAGGCGATGTTCGACGACCACGGGAAGCGGGTGCGCCGAGCCGAGCCGAGCTTTCCGGTGGAGGTTCTTGGCCTGTTGGAAGTGCCTCAGGCGGGCGATACCTTCGAGGTCTTCGACGACGAGAAGGTAGCGCGCCAGCTCGTCGACCAGCGTCAAGCCAAACGGCGAGTTGATGCACTCATCGGCAATCGTCCGGTGAAGCTCACCGAGCTCTATAACCAGGTCCAGGAAGGTAAAACCGCCGAGCTTCGCGTGGTCCTCAAGGCCGACGTGCAGGGATCACTCGGGGCGATCCAGAGCGCCCTCCTGAAGCTCAACGATGAGACGGATCATTCGGTTCAACTTGCGATTCAGTACGCCGGCACCGGTGCGATCGGCGAATCCGACGTCAGCTTGGCGTCCGCGACTGGGAGTATCATCATCGGGTTCAATGTTCGCCCGGATGTCCCCGCGAAGCGGGCAGCCGACGCGAATGGCGTCGATATTCGTTTCTACAACGTGATCTACAACCTTATCGACGAAGTGAAGGCAGCCATGAAGGGCCTGCTTGCGCCGGTATTCCAGGACATGACGGACGGTTACGCGGAAGTGCGTGAGACGTTCAACCTGCCTTCGGGCGACGTCGTTGCCGGGTTGTACGTCTTAGACGGACGGATCAACCGGAACTCGCGCGTGCGTGTCCTGCGTGATGGCACCGTGATCCACGAAGGAGGCGTGAGGTCCCTGAAGCGCTTCAAGGACGATGTCCGGGAAGTGGCGGCCGGCTACGAATGCGGTCTCGTGCTCGACGCGTTCAATGACTTGCACGAGCGGGATCAAATCGAGTTCTTCCATAGCGAAGAGATTGCTCGATCCTAACGGCGGTCATGGGATTGGCACGCCCACCCGGCGTGCCAATCGATCAACGCGGTAGGGGTGCCAGCATGACGAGACGCACGCGGCAAGTCGGTGAGTTCTTGCGTGAAGAGCTCACCGACATCATCCGACGCGAGGTGAGAGACCCCCGGGTCGGATTCATGAGCCTGACTCATGTGGACGTCAATCCCGATCTGCGTTCTGCCCGTGTCTACGTCAGCGTCTTGGGAACAGACGAGGAGCGTGAGGAGACGCTGGCCGCTTTACGGTCAGCGGCCGGTTTCATCCGATTTCATCTCAAGCCGCGCCTCAGGATGCGACAGATTCCCGCCCTCGAGTTTAGAGACGACCGCTCAATGGAGCACGCGGAGGAAATCGCGCGGACCCTGGCCGATCTGAAGCGGGAGTCGCCGCCGGCTACGGAGCGGTCGACATGATGACCAGTGGCACATGGCGAATCGCGCCGGCCGACGCGGAGAGCGCACTTGATACGCTCAAGGCCGCGCGCCATGTCGCGTTCCCCACTCATCAGAATGTCGATGCCGACGGGCTTGCGACGCCCTTGGCGCTCTCGCTGGCGCTCCGCGCCTTCAACGTGACCTCCACTGTTGTCATCAGTGATGGAGAGGTGCCGAGAAGCCTCCAGTTCCTGCCGGAGGTCGACTCCGTTGTCTGCTACGGGACTCAACCACTGCCGACCTACGACTTGCTCTGCTTGACGGACTGTTCGGACCGGAAACGGCTCGGTCGCTTCTTCGCGGACGATCCCGAGCGCGTGTCCGGCACAACGCCGATCGTCAACATCGATCATCACGTTACCAACGATCAGTATGGGATCGTGAATATCGTCGAGCCGACAGCGTCGGCTACCGCGGAAGTCGTGTCCGAGCTGCTGAGGCTCTGGGACGTCGAGCCGGACCTCCCGATTGCCCAATGCCTATTGGCAGGCATCTATGGCGATACGCTCGGGCTGAGGACGTCATCCACAACCTCGAGGACCATGCGAATCGCGGCTGACCTGATCGATGCCGGGGCGAACCCCGAGCCGATTGTCGATTCGCTCTTCCGGATAAAGCCGAAATCCACCGTCTGTCTGTGGCAACGGGCGCTCAGCAACGTGCAATGGACCGGCCGGGTGATCTGGGCCGAGCTGACCGAGGAGATGCTGGCCGACTGCCGCGCCGTACCGAGCGAGGCCGAGGGGTTCGTCAATTTTCTCTCGGGTACCGATGGCTCGCTGGTGGCGGCGATTCTCTACGAGACGGCGACGGGTTGGCGTGTCAGCATGCGGAGCTTACCGGAGGATGTCGACGTCGCGGCCATTGCCTCTGAGTTTGGTGGTGGTGGCCATCCTCGCGCCGCTGGTTGTGAGATCATCGGAGACGATGACGCGAAGGAGGCCTTTCTGACGAGGGTATCCGAGCTGGCCGCCAGCAGCCACCGGTCGACCGGGTAGTCTGTGGCTCGCCCGGTATCGGAAGGCCGCCTGCACGGCTTCGTTGTCGTCGACAAGCCGGCGTCGTGGACCAGCCATGATGTCATCGCTTGGATGCGCCGCTTACTGGGCGAGCGCCGCATCGGTCACGCCGGGACTCTGGACCCCGCGGCAACCGGCGTGTTGCCCATCGGGGTGGGCTATGCGACCCGCCTGATGGAATATCTGGCGGAGACCGACAAGAGCTACCTGGCCACCATCCAGCTCGGCATCGAGACGGACAGCCTTGATGGTGATGGCCGCGTTACCCATGTTCAAGACGCGCAGAACGTGACCCGCGACCGGATCGAAGCCGCGCTTGGCGGGTGGCGTGGCCCGCACCTGCAAGTGCCGCCCATGCACGCGGCCATCAAGGTGCAGGGGAAGCGGCTCTACGAGCACGCGCGACGGGGGGAATCATTCGAGCGCGAGGCGCGGCCCGTAACATTTCACGCTCTCCAATTGCTCGAATGGACGGCGCCTGAGGCAACGATCTTCGTCAGGTGTTCCAAGGGCACCTACATCCGGGCGCTCGCCCGGGATCTTGGTCACGCCTTGGATACTGGCGCCTATCTGTCTGGCTTGGTGCGCTGCCAGACGGGGCCATTTTGCCTACATGAGGCATGGACGCTACGGGAGCTCGATGACATGTGGCGAGAGCAAGGCGACTGGGCCTGGGAACGCGTTTCCGAACATCCCGATTCCGTCCTCGCAGACTGGCCCGCGATCCTCCTCGATCACGCCGCCGCGGGGAGGTGGGCCACCGGCATGACCATCAGTGGCGGGCCCGACCAGGGTGCCGGCTGCCGTGCCTATGGCGCGAACGGCGAGTGGTTGGGAATCGGACGGTGGGATGGAGGATCGGGCCAGTGGCAGCCGACCAAGGTCATGGCGGCACGAGGTTGAGCCAGCCCCAGGACGTGCCCCTCTATCGATGCCTTACCGCGCTTCCGTTGAGGCGCCGCGTGGTGACCATAGGGTCGTTTGACGGTGTCCACTTAGGTCACCAGAAACTCCTCCGAGAGGCGAACGCGCGAGGCCAAGCGTTAGGCTTGGAAAGCATGGTACTCACCTTCGAGCCGATCCCGTCGTTCGTCCTGAGGCCAGACCGCTTTCCGGGTCGCATCTGTTCCTTCGAGGAAAAGGCGCACAGGATCAGCAAGTGCGGAGTCGATGCGATCACCGTCCTTGAGTTCAGCCGGGATTTCTCCGAGCAGACGGCCGAGGAATTCATGACCGAGATGGCCCGCCGGGTGCACCCCGTCCAGATGCTCGTCGGCGAGGCATTCGCGCTCGGCCGCAACCGAGAAGGCACCGTCTCTCGCTTGACCGACATCGCGGAGGACCTCGACTTCGACGTCGTGCCCGTTCCTCGACTGCAAGATGGGGACACCGTCATCAGCAGCAGTCGAATTCGGAGCGCGGTGATGACGGGAGACGTGGCCTTGGCTCATCGGTATCTCGGCCGGCCCTTTCGAGTCACCGGTCCGGTCATTCACGGGGCTCACCTCGGACGCACGATTGGCTTTCCGACGGCCAATGTGGAGCCTTCAGCTGATCTCGTGGTTCCCGCGGACGGCATATACGTATCTCTGGCCGCGATCGGTGAGGAGCGACAGACGCGGCCAGCGATGACGTACGTTGGAACGCGCCCGACAGTGAATACTGGCGCGAGGCTCGTGGAAACGCACCTCCTTGATTTTGATGCCGACATCTACGGGCGGGAGCTCAAGGTCGACCTGCTTCGCCGGCTGCGGGAGGATCGCCGATTCGAAAGCCTGGAGATGATGATCGACCAACTGCGTGATGACGAGCACGCGACCAGAGACGCGCTCCGCTCCATCTCGATGATCTAAGGAATCTCTGAGCTTGAGCCCCTTTTGACCAGCCGAGGCGTAATTGACCTGTTCTCTGGGCGCATGATAGACTCCATGGTCACCGCGGGGAAGCACGATGCAGCCGCTCTGTAGGCCATGGCGTGATTATTTGATCCTAGGCCGAGTCCGATATTCCATCTAGGGAGGCGAGCTATTTCAAGACCAGTACAAACACGGGTTAATGAGCGGATCCGGGTTCGCGAGGTCCGTGTCATCGACGAAAAAGGCGAGCAGGTTGGGGTTCTCCAGACCCGCGAAGCGCTCGAGATGGCACGGGAGCGCGGGATTGATCTTGTCGAAGTTGCGCCAAATGCCATTCCCCCTGTTTGCCGGCTCATGGACTATGGGCGATTCCGGTATGAGCAAAGCCGCAAGGAGCGAGACTCGCGCCGTAATCAGCACGTCGTCGATCTGAAGGAGCTGCGCATTCAGCCGAAGATCGGCGGACACGATCTGGAGACCAAGGGGCGTCAGGCTGCGAAGTTTCTGGAAGCCGGCGATAAGGTCAAATTCACCGTCCGCTTCCGCGGTCGTGAGATGGCGCATCCGGAGATCGGTCGCGGGTTGCTTGAGCAGCTCATAGAGATGCTCGGAGATGTCAGCACGGTTGAGCAGACTCCCCGCATGGAGGGGCGCAACATGACGATGCATTTGGCGCCTGTCAAGGCAAAGGCGAGCCAGAAGGAGCGCGAATCCGCGCGCGAGCAGAGCGCGTCCGAGCCTGCGCGAATGCAGACCGAGCCGGAGCCCGTGGAGGAAGCGGTCACCACCTGAGCCTTCTCCATGTGGGCAGACGACGCATCGTATTGCAAAGGACGGTCACTGATGACGAAGCAGAAGCTGAAGACGCACAAGGGCGCGGCACGCCGGTTCAAAGTCACTGGGACCGGCAAGATCATGCGCGCCAAAGGAATGAAAAGTCACCTCCGGCGGAAGAAGGCACCCCGCGTCAAGCGCCAGTTTGATCGCATGCTGGTGGTTGATAAGACGAACAAGAAGCGTATTGAGCGATTAATCCCTTACGGCAGCTAGGAGAAGCGCGGCTCAGGCGGCGCGTTACGGAACAGAGGAAATGCGTCATGGCTAGAGTTAAACGGGGCGTCACCGCCCATCGCCGGCACAAGAAGGTCCTGGCGCAGGTGAAGGGCCATCGAGCCACTAACAACCGGCTCTACAAGCGTGCGCACGAGTCGCTCATGCACGCGCTCATGTATGCCTATCGTGACCGTAGAAACCGGAAGCGGGCCATGCGACGGTTGTGGATCACGCGCATCAACGCCGCGGCGCGGATGAACGGATTGCCATACAGCCGGTTCGTTCAGGGGCTGTCACTCGCCGGTGTCGCCATCGACCGGAAGATCCTGGCGGACCTGGCGGTTCGTGATGAAGCCGCGTTCCGGGAGATCTCCGAGATAGCACGGGCCTCCCTGCCCAACTCTTAGCCCCGAGGGCCGGGATTGATCGGGTCTGACGATCTTCTCATCACCAGTCGCTCCAACCGATTCGTTCGACTTATCCGCTCGCTCCAGCGGCGCGCCGGGCGCCACCAGGAGCGGGCGTTCGTGGTCGAGGGCGAGCGCACGGTCTTTGACGCCATCGCGACCGGCGCGGCGCCTTCGCTGATTGTGGTCCGGGAGGGATGGCGTCCGACCTCTGATTACTTTGCCCAGGCGCTGGCTGGCGTCCCCGCCCATTCTATCAAGATTATGGAATCGTCGTTATTCTCGGCGTTGTCCAACACGGTCTCCCCCGCGGGGATCATCGCCGTCTTTCCCTTCCCGCGGCCGCCGGTGTCTGATAAGGTCGCGCTCATCGTCATCGCCGACGGGCTGCGCGATCCCGGCAACCTAGGATCGCTTATCCGTGCCGCGGCCGGCGCGGGAGCCACCGAGGTGTTGACCACCTCGGAAACCGTCGACCCATTTAATCCCAAGTCCGTGCGCGCCGGAATGGGAGCGCACTTCCGCATCCCTGTCGTGCCCTACCGAGACGCGGACCGTCGGGAGCTCGTGGCCCGCTGCGGGATCCGTGTGCTAGCCGAAGGCGGCTCCCATCCTCCGCCCGAGGCCATCGACTGGACCGAACCCGCGTTGCTCATCATCGGTGGAGAGGCATTCGGCGCGCGGGCCAAAGCGATCGAGTTGACGAATCACCGCGTCTCAATACCCCTACAATCGGGCATTGAGTCGCTCAACGCCGCCGTCGCCGGCGCGGTGGTGCTCTTCGAGGCCGCGCGCCAGCGCCGTCGTGGCAAGCGAGTAGACTGAATTGACGCCATCCGCCAGTCATCCTATTGACACGATGGGAGGCCGTGGGTGATAGACTGCATAGCCCACCAGGGCACGTCGGTATGCGAGCGATCGCATCATACGGTAGGGTAGGAGGACAGGGCATGCGCAAGCAAGATCTCGTGCGAGAAGTCGCGAAGGAGACGGGACAGAGCGAAAGCCAAGCGGCTAATTCGGTCAATGCGGTGTTTTCCACCATTGAGCGGCAACTGGCCGCCGGAGAAGAGGTCACGATAAGCGGCTTCGGGTCGTTCCGCGTCGTGCAGCGCGCCGAGCGCGAGGGCCGCAACCCTCATACGGGTCAAGCGATGACAATCGGCGCCCGGAAGAGCCCCGCCTTCCGGGCCGGCACGCAGCTCAAGCGCGTCGTCGGCGGCGAGTAAGAACGCGGTCCTGGTCAGTCAGAAGCGGGAGGTGACACTGTCGCCTCCCGCTTTGTGTCTGACCGCTTCCTCATCGTCGCTTCGATCGCGCCGGCGAGATCCTGGTCGGCGGCGGTTGCCGCGACGCCGATCGCGTTCGTGATCGCCTTCTCGTCCGACTTACCGTGAGCGATGATGACGTTGCCATTAATCCCTAGCAAGGGAGCGCCGCCGATCTCGCTGTAATCGAGCCGGCTCCGGACGGCTCGGAAGGCGGGCCGCAGGGCGAGGGCCGCGATCTTCCGTGGCCACGTCCGCGTCAGCTCCTCGCGAATCATATGGGTCGTCAGCGAGGCGACGCCCTCCGCCACCTTGAGTGCAACATTGCCGGTGAATCCATCCGTAACCACCACATCAACGGTCCCGAGCGGCACATCCTTGCCCTCAACGTTTCCGTGAAAGCGTAAGCCCGTCTCCGCGACCAGCAGCGGGTGAACCTGCTGCACGAACTGATTGCCTTTCCCGGGCTCCTCACCGTTGCTCAGTAATCCGATCAGCGGATTGGGGATGCCCAGCACGCGTTCCGCGTAGACTTGACCCATCCAGGCGAACTCAACAAGGTGGTGAGGCCGCGGATCGGTCACCGCGCCAAGGTCGAGCACCAGCGTCCGCGAGCGGATCGACGGGAGCGTGCTGGCGATGGCAGGACGGTCGACGCCGGGCAACCGCCCGAGGCGCATGAGTGCCACGGCCATCACGGCGCCGCTGTTGCCGGCGGAGAGCATGGCGGCCGCCCGTCCCTCTTTCACCTCGTTGAGCGCAACGGCAATGCTCGACGCTGGCTTCTTCCGAGCCGCCGTAGCAGGGTGCTCGTCCATGTCTATGGTGTCGGCCGCGTCAACCACCGTGATGTCGGCACCACTTACGTCCGTGGACCCGAGGAGCGCCTCGATCTCTGAAGCTCGTCCGACCAGCGTCACGCCGATGCCGAAGCGGCGTGAGGCTTCGACGCTGGCGGGCACCACAACGGCAGACCCGTGGTCGCCTCCCATGGCATCGACGGCTACCCTGTGGCTCAACCGCCGACCTCCAGCGAGTCCTGCTTCATCAGACGAACATACTAACGAACGCTACAGATCCAGATTGACCACCTCGCGTGCGTGTGTCTGGATGAACTTCTTCCTCGGTGGAACCGCGCTTCCCATCAGCATATCGAAGGTTTCGTCCGCGCCGACGGCGTCATCGATGGTGACTTGGAGGAGGGTCCGCCGCGCCGGGTCCATGGTCGTTTCCCAGAGCTGATCCGGATTCATCTCCCCGAGTCCCTTGTAGCGCTGCACCTCCGCCCGTTCACCAAGCTCCTTTTGCGCCTCCGCGCGCTGCTCTTCAGTGTAGACCCAGCGTTCTTCCTTTCCGGCTTTGACGCGGTAGAGAGGCGGCTGGGCGATGAAGATCCGGCCATCAAGGATTAACTGTTCCATATGGCGGAAGAAGAACGTCAGCAGGAGCGTGCGGATATGCGAGCCGTCGACGTCCGCGTCCGTCATGATGATGATACGATGATACCGAACTTTTCCCGGCTCGAACTGATCCCCCACGGATGTCCCGAGCGCGGTGATGAGTGTCCGCAGCTCATTGCTCTGCAACATCTTATCGAGCCGCGCCTTCTCGACGTTCAGGATCTTACCGCGCAGCGGAAGGATAGCCTGGAAGCGCCGGTCACGGCCCTGCTTGGCGGACCCGCCAGCCGAGTCGCCCTCAACGATATAGATCTCCGCGCGGGCCGGATCACGCTCGCTGCAGTCCGCCAGCTTGCCAGGGAGGCTAAAGGAGTCAAGACCGCCCTTTCGCTGCACCAGCTCGCGGGCCTTACGCGCGGCTTCACGGGCGCGAGAGGCGTTGACACATTTTTCAATGATCCGTCGGGCCGCCTGCGGGTTCTCTTCGAGGAACCCCCCCAAGCCTTCATTGACGACGGACTGAACCGCGCCCGCGACCTCGGCGTTGCCCAATTTCCCCTTGGTCTGCCCTTCGAACTGTGGCTCCGCCAGCTTGACCGAGACGATCGCGGTCAGGCCCTCCCGAACATCCTCGCCGGAGAGCGTCTCGTCGCCCTTCAGGAACCCCTGTCGTTTGCCGTACTCGTTGATAGTCCTGGTCAGGGCTGACTTGAACCCCGAGAGGTGCGAGCCACCGTCGATCGTCGCGATGTTGTTCGCAAAGGTATGGGTCGATTCACCATAGCTGTCGTTGTACTGCATGGCGACCTCGACCAGGCAGGTTGGCATCTCTCGCTGTACGTAAAACGGGCGCTCGTGGACGGCGTTCCGATTTCGGTTGAGATGCCGGACGAAGGAAATGATGCCACCTTCAAAGAAGAAGGTCGCCTCCTGGTCCGACCGCTCGTCGATCAACGTCAGCTTCAACCCCTTGGTCAGATAGGCGGTCTCACGAAGCCACTGACACAGGGCATCGAAGTTGTAATCGAGCCCACCGACAAAGGTGTCGGTATCGGCCAGGAAGGCGGTCGTCGTGCCGTGGTCCGAGGGATCGGTGGTGCGAACGACTCTCACCGGCGAGATCGGCTTGCCGAGCCGGTACTCCTGGCGGTAGACCTTGCCGGCGCGACGAACCTCCACCCAGCACCACGTGGACAACGCGTTGACGACGGACGCGCCGACCCCATGGAGCCCGCCGGAAACCTTGTATCCGCCGCCACCGAACTTACCGCCGGCGTGGAGGACCGTCATGATGACCTCCAACGCCGACTTGTTCATCTTCTTGTGCTTGTCGACTGGAATGCCGCGACCGTTGTCCCAAACCGTCACGACATTGTCGACCCCAATCCGCGCCACGATGGTGTCGCAGTAGCCGCCGAGCGCCTCGTCTACAGAGTTATCAACGATCTCCCGGACGAGGTGATGCAGCCCCCGTTGGTCGGTGCTGCCAATATACATACCGGGGCGGCGCCGAACCGCTTCGAGCCCCTCGAGGACCTGGATGGACGACGCTTCGTACTCGGGAGCTTTGATCGCGGTGGCCATCGAAGAATCTCCTCATGCTTAGTATCGAGCATTAATAGTCACTATCCGCAGGTCACTAGCGTGACGTGACAGGGCGATGCTTCGCGCATCGCCCCGCGGATAAAGCGCCATGAATCGGACGCATCACGCCCACCCCTTCGCCGCAATCCGATCCTCGTCGAAGCCCACGTGATGCGCCAGCTCATGGATCAGCGTCATCCGCACCTCATGCTTGAGCTCCTCGGAGGTCGAGCAGGCACGCTCGTGGGGACCGCGATAGATCGTCACTTTATCCGGCGTGGTCATGCCATACGTGTGGCCGCGGTCGAGATGCGGTGTGCCTTCATAGAAGCCAAAGACCTCGTCCGCGGCGAGATCGTCTTCAGGGAACGAGCGCTGGCTCGGTTCGTCTTCGATGACGATAGCCAGATTCTGAACGAGACTCTCTACCTCCGGCGGGAGTGAGCGCAGAGCCTCTTGCACGATCACCTCGAAACGCTTGCGGTGGACGCGCTGAACCAGGCGCTTGTTCGATGAGATCATGGCCAATTCTACCATTTCCCGTCGCTCCCGGCCATGCCTCGGTTCCCTGAGAGAACTGTACGTACGCGGGTAGGCCCGCGTTGCTCGCCGCTGCGTCGCTCGTCGTCCTGAGAGCCGCCGCGAGTAAGTCGCGACCGATAATTTGGGCACCCGCCATTCCCGCCCCAGCGTTCTCCAGAACCACCGAAACGGCGTACCGCGGTTCCGGCATGCCGGCGAACCCGATGAACCAGGCGTGCGGCTCTTCGCCGGCCACCTCGGCGGTGCCGGTCTTGCCCCCGACCCGAACTCCCGGTAATTGCGCCGATGACGCGTAGCCCGCCTCCACGGCACCAACCATCATCTCCTCGGCCTCTTCCGCCGTCTCGGGATCAACTGCCTGCAGCCACGGCTCCGGTTCTTGGCTTTCCACCCGCTCGCCGTCCGGACCGAAGACACCCTCAACCAGAAACGGACGCATCAATGTGCCCCCGTTGGCGATCCCCGCGGCGAGTAGCGCCATGTGGAGCGGGCTGACCAGCAGCTCGCCCTGTCCAAACGAGGTGTCCGCCACGGCGGGCAGCGAGTCGAGGAAATCCGGTGATGAGGCGACTTGGCTCCTGTTGACGGGGACATCGAACGGGATGGTCTTACCGAACCCAAACCTGCTCGCGTACTCCCAGAGATTCTCCGACCCAACCGCGAGCCCGACCCGCGCGAAGACGACATTAAGCGACCAGGCCAGGCTCTCCGCGAGCGACCATTCGCTCCGCTCATCGGGGCGGTTGTGGTCCTCGATGATTCTGCCCTCCACGTTGAGCGTTCCATCGTCCTCGTACATCTTGCCGGCGGAGGCAAAGCCGAGATCGATGGCCGCCGCCGCGGTCACCACCTTGAATATTGACCCCGGTGCGTAGAGACCATCCGTCGCCCGCTGGACCAATGGCTTGCTTGGGTCCTCGATCAGGGATTGCCAGTACCGCTCGGCGGCCACCGCTTGCGACGGCGTGGTTGCCGTAATGAGATTCGGGTCGTAAAAGGGGTAGCTCGCCAGCGCGAGGACTCGACCTGTTTCGACTTCAATGAGGATCGCGGCGCCGTTACGTTCCCCAAGCAGAGCCTGAGCCGTCCGCTGGAGATCTGCGTCCAGCGTCAGCCGGAGGTCGTTCCCTTCCCGTGCGCGATGCAATAAGTGCCGGAGCCATTGCTCGAAGACGTTGCCCGTCTCATCTCCCGATAAGACGTCTCCCCACGATGCCTCAAGACCGTCCGTGCCGACCGTGAGCGGCGCGTAATACCCCACGACGTAGGCGGAGGCGGGTTCCGGATAGACGCGGCTCCAGGCGTCACCATCCTGCACCGAATCGGCCAGGACAATCCCATTCCGGTCAAACACGCGGCCCCGACGCACGGTCAAACCATCGTTGAGCAGCCGGCCGTTGGAGAGCGTCTCGCCGTTCGGC
>DASYWB010000214.1:0-3064 GCA_035936495.1 Thermomicrobiales bacterium | reverse complement strand
CCGTATCACGATCATCCGCGCCGACGGCGTTGTACTCGCGGATTCCGAACGGGACCCTGCAACGATGGGAAACCATGCCAATCGCGTGGAGGTCAGGCAGGCCCTCGAAGGAGCGGTTGGGTCCGATGAGCGACGAAGCGTCACCCTGGGCGAGAGCTATCTCTATACCGCGGTCCCGGCTGGCACACCGCCCGCCTATGTCGTTCGGGTCGCCGTTCGCTCGGCCGCGATCGATTCCGTCGTGAGCAACATCCAGCGAGGCCTCTTGTTTCTGACCATGGGCGCCGCCGTGATCGCGGCGTTTGTCGCTATCCGGTTGGCCGACCGCATCAGCGGTCCCCTGCATGTCTTACGACGTCACGCCATCGCGGTAGCGGGTGGCCGGTTTTCCTCACGCGTCGTTCCCTCTGGTCCGCCGGCGCTGCGGGACGTTGGGCATGCCTTCAATGCCATGACCGGCGTCCTCAGGCGTGAGATCAAGGCCCGGGAGCGCGCGCGCCAGCGACTAGAGGCGGTCTTGGCCTCGCTCTCCGACGGCGTGGTGCTTACCGATCGGACGGGGGTCGTCATCCGGATGAATCGAGCGGCGGCCACGCTGCTCAGCGTCGACGCCGAGGAATCGCTCGGTCGCCCCTTCATGGTCGTCACCCGCGACCACGAGCTAGCGTCGCTCCTCCGCGATGCCCTGGAGGAAGCCACCAGTCGCTCGGCTACCATCGAAGTCGGATTGGGCAGACGATTGCTCGAGACCGCTGCCCTTCCGGTCATCGGCGGTGGTGAAGAGCTGGGCCTCGTCGTGCTTCGAGACGTCACCGAGATCCGCCGTCTGGAGGCGGTGCGTCGAGAGTTCGTGGCGAACGTGTCTCACGAGCTTCGCACGCCCCTCGCCGCGATCAAGGCCCTGGTCGAGACCCTCGAGGCCGGAGCCATTGACGACCCTGGGGTAGCCCCCGCGTTTCTTTCCCGCATCGTCGGAGAGGTTGACCGTCTGGCGGATCTCGTCGATGACCTGCTCGATCTGGCTCGACTGGAATCAGGCCGCGTCACCCTGCGCATTGTCGAGTCCGCGCCGGCGGATCTCATCTCAAGCGGAATTGAGCGGCTCGTGCCGCTGATTGAACGCGCCCAAATCGATCTGAACGTTGACGTCTCAGAGCAGCTTCCCAGCGTTCGCGCTGACCAAGCGAGAATCGAGCAGGTCCTTCTCAACCTCGTCCACAACGCGGTCAAGTTCACGCCCCCCGGGGGTCAGCTCGATGTCAGCGCCCGTCAAGAGCAAGATGCCGTGCGGTTTGATATTCGCGATTCGGGCGTCGGTATCCCGAGCGACGAGCTCCCTCGCCTGTTCGAGCGCTTCTACAAGGCGGACAAGGCGCGCCGCACCGACGGCACGGGCTTGGGTCTCGCGATTGCCAAGCACATCGTGCAGGCGCATGGCGGCACGATATGGGCGGAAAGCACGGTCGGCCAAGGCTCGACATTCAGTTTTACGTTGCCGGTAGCCGGTGGCGACAGAGGCTGATCTGAGAGGCTGTGTGGCAAGGGCAAGAGACGCGGCTGGCGGCCGGGCACGGCAAGTCCAACCCCTACAATTCCGGGTCGCTTTTGGCCGCCTCGCATCAACCGGACGATCTTCCCACACGGTCTCTAATATGGAATCCAGGTGAAGGCTTTGGGTAGGATCCCAGGGGGCGGTGGCCGCGCGGGGCTAGAAAGCCCCGGCGCTCAACGCAATAAGCCGGCTTGCAGCCGGCTGAGCACGGGATGCCCAAACCCCCAGCAGTCAACCGGAGTTCGTATCAGAGGTTGTGAGGAAAGGCTGTTCGTCTCGGGTGGAGCGGCCAGGAACCACCCATAATTGTAGGGGAACGGCGTGCCGTGTCCGGCCGCCAACCGCATAGGTTCCACGTTCCACAACAGCCTCTAACTCCTTGCTCATACCAGCTCTGGTTCGGAAGCGTTCGCCCGGCTTGGCAGGGTCTCCGGCGCAAAGCGGGCAAACATCAATCCGCTCGCGAAGAGCATCACCGCGCACAGCACGAGTGCCGAATCCGGTGTGCCAACGTCCGCGACGATGCCAAGCACCAACGGGCCAACGACATAGCCGAAGTCGGAAATCATGCGGTACGTGCCCAAAGCCGCTGCCATCATCCCCGCTGGCGCGGTATCGGCGGCATAGGCGGCCGGCGCCGCTCCTCCGATACCGGAAGCCGTACTCCAGACCGCGGAAGCGACGAGGAACCAGGCGAAGCCAGGCGCCGCGGCGTAGAGCAAGCTGGCGGCGCCCGTGAGGAAGGCCGCGGGTACGATGACCGCCTTTCGACCAAACCGATCCACGAGCATGCCCGAGGGATAGGCCAGGACGAGCCCGACGATGCTGATCATGCCCAGACCGAGTCCGATAGCGCCCGGTCCCAAACCCATCTCATCTTCCGCCACGATCGGGATGACGTTGAAGAGAGCACCCGTCCGGACGAAGAACGCGACGAAGCTGACGATGCTAATCAGCAGGAAACCGGGTGTGGCCGTGAGGACCTGAAGTTGCACCCGCGGTGATGGGCGGGCGACGCGGACGGCACCGTGGGTCTGGCCGAGGTCCCGGGTCTCGGGGACGGCCCACCAGGCCAGCACGGCGACGATCCCAGCCATGGCGGCGTTGACCACAAACGGTGCTTCCAGGCTGAAGCGTTCCGCGATGATTCCGCCCGGTAAGGGGCCCGCACCGACGGCGAACAGAAAGACGCCCTGATAAATGGCCATCAGGCGCCCGCGGTTGGCCGGCGAAGCGATGTCCGCCACAACGATTTGTCCACCGGTCAAGACCATCGCGGCGCCGGCCCCAGCGATAAAACGCCCGACAAGAAAGACGGTATAGTCCCAGGCAGCGGCGCAAAGGAGGTTGCCCAGAACCGTGACGATGCCGCCGATGGCGAGTGTCCAGCGCCTCCCCTTGTGGTCAGCGAGCGCGCCTGCCGGCATGTTGACGATGAAGCGGGCCAGCCCGTACACCGCGATGGTCAAGCCAATGGCCGCGTTCGTGACCCCAAAACTCTCGGCGTAGAGC
>DASYWB010000213.1:0-2859 GCA_035936495.1 Thermomicrobiales bacterium | reverse complement strand
TTGGCGCCGGGCGGCTGCGGAGCGATGTCTACCCGAATTCCTCGATCGCTTCCTGGGCTTCTTGGTCCGCCTGGGCCAGCGACTCTTCCGGGGAACGCTCCCCACGCAGCGCGGGCATCGTCCCGACCTCGGTTAGCAGGTCTTCTAACTGCGCGCTCGCGGGAGAGACGGATACGGGCCGGTTCACGCTGGCATCGAGCAGCTCCGGGAAGAGCCGGACGGCCGCGTCAACATTCGGTGAGATCGGCTCGTAGAGCTCTTCGATCTGCTGGAGATCCGCTTGACGATGAGCGGTCAGCGCCGGGATGTAGTAGCCGCCCTCGGCGAGGGCCGCTTCTTTGCGCGCTCGTGCGCCAATCATCCAGGTGTCGAGCGTGTGCATGAAGGCGATGAACTGGCAGGCGGCTTCCGGATCGCTCGCACCCTCCGGAATCGCCCAAGCACGGCCGCCGGTGAAGCTCACCATCGGCCCGTCCGGCCCACTGCCTCGTTCCCGGATCGGCAGGACCGCGAAGTTCATATCGGGAGCTACCCTGGCGAGGATCCCCAGCATCCACGATTCGTACATCGTCATCGCGACTTGACCGCGGGCAAACTGCTCGTCGCCTTGCCAGGTGGTGGCGACGGCCTCATAGTCCTGGAATCCGCCCTGCCGCTCGAAAGCTTCCACACCCCACTGGAGGGCATCAACGACCTTCTCGTTGTCGTAGGTCGCCTCGGTGCCATCTTCATTGAAGAAGGAGCCACCATTCCCCAAGCCCCAAAGCCAGAGGTAGCCGGCCTGGAGCTTGTTGTCGAATCCCCAACGGGTGATCTGATCTCCCTCGCGCTGGACGAGCTGCTCACCGAGGTCGGAGAGCATGTCCCAGTCGGAGGTGTCGAGTGACGTGCCATCGACGCCAATCTCATCGAGGGCGTCGAGGTTGACGTAGAGCGCCCGGACGTCCATGCCCCCGGGAATGCCGTAGATTTGGCCGTCATAGGTGACCTCGTTGATGGCGGCTTCGTAATAATCATCGGGGTTGATCCCCGTCTGCTCGATGCACTCATCGAGCGGGGTCACCACTCCCCGTTCCGCCCAGCTCGCCATGTCGACGCGGTCAAGCCAAAGCAGGTCGGGCAACGTACCCGACGCGGCTGCGGTCAGGATCTTTTGGTCATCGAGCTCCGGAACAAACTCGGTCTCGATCGTCGGGTAGGCCTCCTGGAACGCCTCGACGCGGGCCGTGGCCAGCGGGTTATTGACACCGAAGCCCCAGGAAACGATCGAGGCGTCCCGATCAAAGGCGCCGGGGGTCTGTGCTCCGATCACGTCGAAGCCTCGACGCCCAGAGCCGGCAAGAGCGAGACCCGCCCCGGTTGCAAGGGATCCCTTTAAGAGATTTCGCCGTGTCGCCCGAGTCGTGAAATGGCGCCGGAGATGACGTTGCGGTGTCATGTCATTTTCCTTTCGTCTATCGGCCGCGGTGTCCAACCATGCCGTGAGCGCGTGGCGGGCGCGACAGCGCGCCTAACCATCCACCGAGGAGTTGCCGCCATTGGCTGCCTCTGCCACGACTGGACCGCCTCAAGGTCTTCGTGGCGATTCTTGCCCGCCTCGTAAAATAGCGCACGCAAACACTATACCACTTCTCGGGAATGGCCAAAGCAAAGCAGGTTTACGAACAAGCCGTTGCTCAGCATCACCGATCCACGTCGTCAAGAACTGATCCGAACGACGGGCTTTGGGGTCAGCCGGCGCAGGGCTGCGTGAGTAAGAAGGTAGCCCCGGCTGCAGGCTAGCTCTGCACGGTGACACGTCCGCCCTGGCCTCGACCAGAGACGCATAACTGCTATGATGCGAGGGTATCTACCGAATGATGAGTATCATGCCGCACGGTCGCCTTCGTCAGGCAGGCGACGTCATGGTTGAGCATGATGCGGCATCGTATCGTTTTGCTTCCCGCGCAGAGAAGGTACTCGACATGCACGCGTCTGTCCTGTCCGAAGCACCAACGGCAAGCGTCCGCACCTTGTTGGACCGTGGCTACACCCTTCCCGCCTCGTGGTACACCGACCCGGACGTTTACGCGGACGAGCAACGGCACATCTTTCGCCGCTCCTGGCAGTACGTCGGGCTGACCGAGCAGGTCGCCAGTCCGGGAGATTTCTTCCGCTGTCAGGCCGGCAACGTGCCGCTGATCGTGACGCGGGACGAGGCCAACGACCTCCATGCGCACGTCAATGTCTGTCGGCACCGGGGCGCCGAGCTGGTGTCGGAAGCTTGCGGTTCCCGCAAGGCGCTCCAATGCCCCTACCACGCCTGGACCTATGGCCTCGACGGCTCGCTGAGGGCCGCGCCCGGCATGCGGGAAGAGCCAGGCTTCAACCGTGGCGACTTCGGCCTTATCCAGGCCCGGATCGATACCTGGGGGCCCTTCGTCTTCGTCAATCCCGATCCGGCCGCGCCGTCACTGGAGAGCGTCCTAGCGGAGTTGCCGGAGCTCACCGTGGCCAGCGGTCTGCGGCTCGACGACGTGAAACGCCGGGTCCGGCATCACTACGACATCGCCGCGAACTGGAAGGTCGTGGTCGACAACTACCTGGAGTGCTACCACTGCCCGGTCGCGCATCCAGGTTTTAGTGCCCTGATCGATACTCAGAACTACACGGTCGCGGAATATGACTATTTCTCGACCCAAGGCGGTCCGCTGAAGGAGGCTGCTCCGAACGAGCCGACGCTGTACGACACCACGGGCGAGGTCAAGGACGGGTTCTACGCGTTCCTCTGGCCCAATTTCACGATCAACGTCTACCCTGGTCCAGGCATTCTCTCGATCAACCTCTTCCTGCCGCTGGCCGTGGACAAGACACGGGCGA
>DASYWB010000212.1:0-4157 GCA_035936495.1 Thermomicrobiales bacterium | reverse complement strand
ACCCAAATCTGATCCGCCGCCTGCTCGATCTTCTCCACGGTCCGGGTCAGCAAGGTGAGCAGGAGCGCCACGGCGCCAATGACGACCATCCCAATTGCCAGGCTATAGCGCCAGTACCGGACCACGGTATCCAGTCCAACGTGCCGCTTCACAACCGGTTGCATCCCCCACTCCTCTCCAATCTCACGAGCTTATGTCCGCGGGGGCGTGCCGCCGAGAGCATCAGCCAGCTCCGTCGCATGCTGCTCAATGGCCTGCGCGCCCTCCAGCAGCAGGCTCGCGGTCCCGTTGGTCTGGTCGAGGTCCCAAGTGGGCCGGGTGTTCGTCACGATCTCGTTCGCGACGTCCAACGCCCGCGTGCCGTTTCGTAGGATGCCGCGCGCCACGCCAATGATCGTCACCAGCAGGGCCGCGACGGCGACGACGACGCCCGTGGCGACGGCTAGGCCCGTGTACCACGCTTTGAGAAATTCCTTCTCGCTCACGTCCCCTCCTCGACCGTTCCAACGCCATGCCGGATCGAAGCGACCGTAGTCAACCCACCGGCGTCACAATCCGTCCCGCTCTTGGTCCGGCGGAACACTGGCGCCGGAGCGGACGCCGGGGACCTCGTAGTCGCCGGGGTACCCCTCGCTGGGCTTCGTCCGGCCGGGTCGCTCCGCGTTGAGGTACTGCAATCGCTCGTAGAAGTAGTGGATCGTCTTCTCTACCTTGTTCGGGCCCGGCACGTGGCCCCAGCCACTCGGCACGTGCTGCTCCGCGTCCCAGACCGGCTCACGGTTGTTGAACTGCATCGTCATGCGCCGTAGCGGTCGAATGAACGACCCCACGGTCCGTGACGAGTTGCTTGAAACGGCCGAGCCGGGCGGTCGCTTGTAGAACGGCGCGAAGCGGTCGGGGAAGCCCGGCATGGTACAACCGATGCAGACGCCGCCGGTGTTCATGCAACCACCCACGTGGTTGATAAAGCCACGGGAGGTGATATTGCACTGCACCACCGGCCCCCAGCAGCCGATCTCGACCAGGCACTCCTTGTCCCCATAGTTCTCGGCGAAAATGCCTTCTTCGTAATACCCACCGCGGACGCATTGCTGGTGAACCGTGTCCTTGAACTGCCAGGCAGGGCGGCCTAACTGATCGAACTCCGGAAGCGGGCCTAGGCCGTTGAGGAAGAGCAGGATCGTGGCGACCGTCTCCGTAAAGTTGTCGCCGATGGGTGGACAGCCGGGGACGTTGATGACGGGCAGACCGAGCGCGCTGAGGTAGTCTTCGCCGAGGAAATCCATGACGCTCATCGATCCCGTCGGGTTCCCGTACGCGGCCGGGATGCCGCCCCAGGTGGCGCACGTGCCGATCGCGATCACGGCCGCCGCCCCCGGCGCCATGCGCTTGAGCCAGGTGGCAGTGGGAGTCGACCCCGTGCCCATCGCGCACCAGTAGCCGCCCGTCTTCGCGGCCAGCTCTTCATTCGGGATCGAGCCCTCGTAGATGACGACATACGGGGCATCGAGCTTACCTTCGATCGCGAGCTCGTAATTCTTCACGAAGGCTTCGCCCGATTCGACCGAGGTCACGGGGTGATGCAGGACGACGCGCGGCACACCGGGCACCCGCCCGATCAGCAAGTCCTCGATGCTCGGGGAGTTCGCACCGGTGACGGCGACGGTACAGCCATCGCAGCTCATGCCGGCAAGCCAGTAGGCGTGCACGACCCGAATTGGGCCGAGCTCAGCACCCTGCCGCTCCTCACGCGGGCTGCGCTGGAGCTCCCGTTCAGCGGCGGACGTCATGAGGTCGACCGGCGTTACCCGCTCCGCCGTCTTCTCACGGGAGGTCGGGGACACGGGCGGGGTTATCACCTGCTCTTGCATTGGATCCGCTCCTCTCCGGGCATCCGCGCTAACCTACCTAGTCGGCCACACGCGCTTCCGCCATAGGCACGTCATTGGCGAGCAAGCGACGCGCCATCTCGCGCACCACGCCGACTGCCGCCGCTTTCGGCGCGGTATCGAGCACGGCGCGGCCCTGTCGCTCGGCCTCGGCGACGTCTTCGTCGAACGGCACGACCGCGAGAAGCGGGAGGTCGTGCCCCGAGCAGTAAGCGCGGATCGCGGCCTCGTCACGCTCCGACCGGACCTTGTTGGCCACGGCGTAAATGGCCGGCACGCCGAGGTTTCGACCAAGCTCGGCGATCCTGCCAGCGGCTTCGATCGATTTGAAGTAGGGCTCGACGACGATCAGGAGTATGCCGGCGTGCTCAAGCGTGCCGCGCTTGAGATGCTCAAGGCCCGCTTCCATGTCGGTGACGGTCGCCGGAAACGCGCTGGTGTGGAGGTGTTCGAGGATACCACGCACGGTGGTATGAGCCGCGCAGTTTCAGCCCGCTCCCGCCTGGTTCGGCTCGACGCGCCCAATCAGCAGGAGCGTCACGCCGTCCGGCGCGGGCGTTCCGTACCGCTCCGCGATGTCCTCGGGTGAGACATCCAGCCCGACCGAGTACCGCCCCTCGGCGTCCTCGGTGTGGTGACTGAACGAGTGCGGCACTGGCTCAATCCTGGCCGCCGCCACGGCATCCATGCCGAGGCTCACGGCGAGATTCGGGCTCGGGTCGGCATCGATAGCCAGCACCCGGCGCCCCGAGTTCGCCAGAACACGGGCCAGCGTCCCCGCGATGGTCGTCTTGCCCGACCCTCCCTTACCCGCAACCGCGACCTTCATGCGACATCCTCCTCCGGCGCCATGGACGCCGGCTCAAGCTCGGCGACATCTTCCACCCAGGCCAGTCCATGTGGCGCCAGCGTAAGAGGCCGTACGAGAGTGCCCATCCGTTGGGTAACGAGACGATTCACCATTTCCGAAACATACGGCCAGATATCATCGAACGACCAGCCCTCCCTGGCCAGAGCGGTGACGGCGTAGGCGGCGTGCATGTCCCCCAAGTTGCTGACAAGAGACACGGCGATATCGTCAGCCAGGGCACGGCAGGCGCTCGCCAGCAGCTCACGGTCGGGGCCGCGGATCACCGGGACGGCAGGCGCGTAGTAGCGCTCCGCGGCAAAGTGCCGCTCCTCTTCCGGAACCTGGACCTCGACGACGAGCCCGTCGCGGACCGCCCGGCGAACCTGCTCCAGCATGGTCGGCTGCGAGAGGCTGAATGCGCGCGCGAGCTGCGCCACGGTCCTAGGCTGATCGGCCAGTGCCGCGACGAGGCGTTCCCGGGGGTCCAACGACGCACCGCCCACGGCGTGCGGCACCGGCAGGGCCACCACGTCGCTCTGCTTCACCCAGCGCAGCCGCTTTGGCGTCATCGCGCTCATCGCGCTCCTCTTAGGTCTGGGCCTAAGTGCCTCGCACCGGGTTTGTAGCATCGGCCGGGAGACGTGTCAATCGCCACAGATTCGCGGATCTCTCGGGAAACGTTGTTCGCGATCATCAACTGATGTGGACTTCGGGTGGACGCGGGGTGGATGCCCACGAGCGGCCTCCTCTCCCGATTTCCCGGGAGGAGTTTGGGGGCGGTGTGCTCTGATCTCGGAGGCCGGCTGACCAGGCACCTACGGCCCACCATGCCCCTACGCCGGGGGTCACACGGGATCGGGGTGATTGCTGGGGGTGCCGAGCGCTCCGTGCTCAGACCCCTCAGCAATCATCCGGAGCCCGCATAACCCTCTTAATAACCCTCTTAAAGGAGACGGACCTCCGGAGAGCGATAGGTTGCACGAGGCAACCCCGGGGTGCAGGTACGAAGTTCTTCGCCTGGCAGTTATCCCTCTGACGTCGATGTGCGGGCGCTCAGGTAGCGCCAACGGGTGACTGGGTCGGTCACCGCGCGCACCCAGGTCGCGACCAGGTTGAGCGACAGGGCCGTGAGCAGGATCACCAGGCCGGGGAACGTCACCAGCCACCAGGCGGTGGTGACGTAGGCGCGGCCCTGGGCCAGCATCAGGCCCCAGGAGGACTGGGGGGGCTGGATACCGAGGCCCAGGAAGCTCAGCGACGCCTCGGTGAGAATCATTGTTGAGACCTCAAGTGTGCCAAGGACCAGCAGTGGTGAGATCAAGTTCGGCAGGATATGGAGAAAAAGGATTCTCCGGTCGCTGCAGCCCACCGCCTGCGCCGCCTCGACGAAGACCATTTCCCGGTGCGAGAGGACGAGC
>DASYWB010000211.1:0-2928 GCA_035936495.1 Thermomicrobiales bacterium | reverse complement strand
CTGGGTGATCGAGCGAACCACACGCCGCTTGTCCTTGAGCGAGAAGCTCTCGCCGAGATGCAGTCCGACGCGGGCTACTCCTATCGTGATCGCCATGCCCGCTCCGCCGTGGGGTCAATCATCGCTTGGCCGCACGACAATACGCGTCTGGTCTCCGTCCAACCGCCATTCCCATTCCAAGTCTTGGGAGCGAGCGATGACGGCGCCGGACTCATGGAACTTGGCGACGGACGCGAGGTCCACGCCATAGGCCTCACACACCTCCGCCGGCGGGAAATCAGTGATGACTGCCGAGACCTGTTCCGACCCGAAATCGGTGGAGATCGCCCGCGCTCCGAAGCTTGTCAAGTTGGCGAGCATGGCATCTAAGAACTCATCGGGACCGAAGAGATCGTCGTCGGGCCAGTCCTTCGCGAACTGCTTGCCGATCGCGGCCGCCCAATCCTCGACAGGTATGCCCCGCTCCCTGAGAAAGGCGACCGTGGCGACGATCAGCGCCTGGCTATTGGCCTGAGCCTGCTCCAATAGCACTGCGGCATCGTCGTTCAGATACTCCGGCACGAAGTCCCCGTCGCGTTCCATCATGCACTCCGTTGCTAGATGACATTATGCTCTTGGGCGAGAACGCCCTCGACGAAACGCGATGGACGAAACGGCGAGATATCGACCAACTTCGCTTCACCACTAAGGATAAGCTCGGCGATGCAGGTGCCGATGGCAGGACCCTGCATGAACCCGTGTCCGCTGAATCCAGCCGCGACCGCCAGACTCGCTGGCTGGCCGACGAAGCCGAGGAGCGGATTATCGTCCGGCGTGACCTCATAGAACCCGGCCCAGCCGCGCCGTACCTTGGCTTCTTCAAAGACCGGCGCCCGGGCGACGAGCCGCTCGACCGTCGTCAGCATCCACACTTCATCGACGGTCTTGTTGAAGCTACTCGGCTCATCTGGATCGCCCATACCGAACAGGAAGCCGCTGCTCTCCGGATGGAAATAGAGACCCGAGGCGAACTCGATCGTCATTGGCAGCGTGGCAGGCAGCGCATTGAAAGGCTCGGTGATGAAGCTCATCCGGCGGTACGGCGAGACCGGCAAGTCGATACCGGCCATCGCGCCCACGTGCCGGGTCTGGGGACCGGCACAGATGATGACCAGCGGTGTGGCAATGACGCCGGCAGCGGTCTCGACCGCCGTCACCTTGCCGCCCTGCTGACGGATACCCGTTACCGGCGTCTCTTCGATGATGGTCACGCCTAAGCGCCGCGCCGCTTGGGCATACCCCATCGTGGCCTGGTAGGTGTCCACCCAGCCATCTTCCGGACAGAACGTGCCTCCGATGACGTCATCCAGCACGATGTGCGGGTTGATCCGCGCGATCTCGTCAGGCGTTACCCACTGAGCGGGAACCCCGAGGCGCTGTTGGAGGTCGAGGTTCGCCCGAAAGACCGGCTCCTGATCGGGCTCCGTCAGCACGAAGAGATAGCCCTGCTGACGGAGCCCGATCTCCATGCCGAAGCGCTCGGCGAAGGTCTCCCAGACACGAACGCTGGCCGTCGCTAACCGGATGTTGGTCTCGGTCGAGAACTGCTGACGGATCCCACCAGCGGCGTCGGCGGTCGCACCGCGTCCAATCGCGTCCCTCTCGACCACGATGATGTCCGAGACACCCCGGCTGGCCAGCTCGTGGGCAATCGTACAGCCCATGATCCCCGCGCCTATGATCACGACCTCCGCGGTCTCTCGCACCGTCACCATTCCTTCCGTTCCCGCGATCTAAGAGGCAAAGACATTAGCCGGATGCCCGATCCGCCGCTGCCGTCGCGGGGCATATCCGGCGACGGGCATCCGTCCTTCGAGCAACGGTCTGACGCCGTCCATGTCCGCCCCTCTAGTCCAGGATGAGCAACTCGCGCGTCGCCTCGTTGAGGCGCTTACCGCCATCTGCACCGCAGACGACGGCGTCCTCGGTCCGCACGCCGAACCGGCCCTCGAGATAGATACCCGGTTCGTCACTGAAGACCATCCCCTCGGCCAGCGGCAGGGTGTTTCCTCCAACGAGGTAAGGCTCCTCATGGACATCGAGGCCAAGTCCATGGCCGACCCGGTGCAGGAATGCCTCGCCGTAGCCCTCGGCTGAGATAAGATCACGGGCGACTCGGTCGAGTTCCTGGCACGGTACGCCGGGCCGGATCGCGTCGAGCGTCACCTGGTTTGCCCGGCCAACGATTTCATAGACGCGGCGGAACTCGTCCGAGGGCTCGCCGACGTGGACCGTCCGGGTCACGTCGGAGTTGTAACCTTCCAGGGTACCGCCCCAATCAAAGACGACCGCGTCGCCCACCTGGATGACCCGTTCCGAAGATTGATGATGCGGCGAGGCGGAGTTGGGACCGCTGGCGCAGATCCCCCACTCGACCTTCAACCCGCGTTCTTCGGTCAGCTCGGTCAGACGCTTGAGCGCCGCTCGCTCGGTCTTGCCCGACAGTGGCTCTCTGACGAACGCGTGCCAAGCGTCGTCGGTGCGCCGTCCGGCCTCGTGCAGCAGCTCGATCTCCCGCTGGTCCTTGATCATCCTCAGCTCACGGAGGACCGGCGTCGCATCGACCCAGTGGACGCCGGGCAGGGCATCCTGCAACCGGATCAGGAACGTTGCCCACAGTTGCTGCCCCACGGCGATGCTCTTGCCCGCCATGTCGCCGATCATCTCGACCACGAGGTCCGCCGGCTCTCGCGTCTCCGGCCAGGCATGCGGATCGACGATCTCTCGCCGGTCCGCCATCAGCGTGGCCTCGAATTGCGGGACCACGGCCAGCGGCTTGCCGTCCCTGGGAACGACCAACAGCGTCATCCGCTCGCTGGCGTGGGCATGATGCCCCGTCAAGTAGAAGAAGTCCGACGACGGGCCGACAAGCAGCAGGTCCTGGCCCTG
>DASYWB010000210.1:0-3124 GCA_035936495.1 Thermomicrobiales bacterium | reverse complement strand
CCCCAGCGGGATGACGCCGATGGAGCGGTTGCGACCGTCCCCGTCAGAACTCGAAACGTGGTGAGGACGAGGTCAGGATCGCGGTCGTTGGCGTGGCGGACCAGACGGCGCTCAACTCCTCCGCGATCGTGGTGACAAGGCGCTCTATGTCCGCGGGCGCGGAATCGTGCATCGCCTCCGCGACGATCAGCACGTCGGTCGTCGTTTCCCGGATCGCCGAGTAACCGCTCTGGCGGTTGGTCCATCGCCTGGCGTGTGCCTGCCCGGCGGCGTCCGCGAAGATCACCTCGCCGGGATCGGGATTCTCGGTCTCGCCCGAGAACGTGATGTACCGCTCGCTGCCGGACGCATGGCGAACTTCGACGCCCTCCGTGATCCGGTCGGCGTCGAACGCCGCGATGGGGATCGCGAAGGCGAGCGAGATCGCGTTGCAGAGATCGATCAACGGATGAATCGGTGGGAGCGTGCCGTCCTTGCGGAGGCGCCGCAGGAGCGATTCCGAGGCGCAGCGATACTGGGTCGGCTTGAGCCCCATCCGCGCAAACGTGCGGCGCCACGCCTGGATCTCGGGAAACTGGCCTTCCGACCCGCTGGCGAGGCGCTCCCGAGCGACGTTTGTGAATGCCGCGACCCGCGACGCCACCTGGGCATCGTTGCGGATGCCGTCGGCGACGACCACACCGGGGACGAGGTCCGGATAGTCCCGCCAGATGTCCGGAGAATGCTGAACGTACATGCGATTGCCTCCCAGTCGCGATCCGCGTCGCTACCTCTCCGTCAGCGCCAGCCTGGCGCCGAGCAGGACGAAGGAACCAGCGAACAGGCGGCGCATTCCGGTCACCACGCGCGGACGGGAGACGACGTGGTTCCGTACCAGCAAGGCAAAGGTTCCATACACGCCGAACACGATGAACGTGACGAGCATGAACACGGCGCTCAGTTCCAGCATGCGCGGCAGGGCACGTGGCTCGCCGGTGCTGACGAACTGTGGCAGAAATGCGAAGAAGAAGATCGTCAGCTTCGGGTTAAGGATGTTGACCAGAATGCCGGAGCCGATGATGCTCCCCACCGAGCGAGGGCGGTGTCCTCCTCCACGGAAAGCGCACCTGTCTCTCTCCACGTTGACCAGGCCATGAAGAGAAGGTACGCCACGCCGAGATACTTTAGCGTCTGGAATGCCAGCGCGCTCGTATGCAGCACGGCCGCGAGCCCGGCCATCGCCACGATCATATGGCGAATGATCCCGATCGTGCATCCGATCGCGGCGATGACGCTGGCGCGTGCTCCCCGCGAGAGGCCGGCGGCCAGTGTGTAGATCACGCCGGTGGCGGGTGTCGCGACGATGATGAAGGTGGTTGCCAGGAACTTGAAGTCCATGGTGTTCCTCCTGGTGCGGCACCGCGATTCCCTGCTCGGATTTGGGCACCGAGGGCCATGACGACGATCGGCTCCCAGGCACCGTCGCGCGGCCTCATGGAGGCGATCCGTCAGTGCCGGGCTCGACACCTGGACGACCTTCGAATGCCGGACTCGCTGGAACGCTTCCTGACAGCGTAGTACGGGCGAGCCAGAATCGACTGCAAGGACCGTCTGCCTGTTCGAGGCCTCGTTCGTGCCGGTTCCGCCGTGCATTCCGTCTCGTGCCTCACTCATCACCGGTCAGTACCCGGCGCGTCACAGGGTTGCCGCGAATATGAGCCTTCCCTCTTGGGCAGAGGCCCCCAACATGGTGCGCTCGCTGCTTAGAGCGGATTTCATGTTGGTTGCTCATCTGGCGCGGGCAGAGCGAACCCGCAGTGCCGGTAGTATCCCGCGATGTCGGTTGAGGTAACCTGCGCGAGGCCGTCGCCGATGGCATCCACCAACGGGTCGAACGCGCGTACCGCAGCCCTGCGTAGATACGTCTTGAGCTTGGCGAAGACCAGCTCGATCGGGTTGAAGTCCGGTGAGTAGGCCGGCAGGTAGCGTACCTGGCAGCCGGCCGCCTCGACCGCTGGCCGCACCGCCGCGTGGCGATGAACACTGAGATTGTCGAGCACGATCGTCGTGCCCGGCCGCAGGGTGGGCAGGAGCCAGTCGCGCAGCCATGGCACGAAGACGGCACTATCGATCGCGCCCGCGATCGCGAGCGGCGCCGCGATGCCGGTCGGCGTCAGCGCCGCCAGGCAACTCACGTTCGGCCCATGGTTGCGGGGCACGACACCAGTCGCCCGTGCTCCGCGCGGGGCGCGGGCCCGCGTTCGGGTCAGACTGGTATGGGTGCTCGTCTCATCGAGAAAGACGAGGGTGGTGGGATCAATGCTGGCCACCTCGGTTCGCCACGCCGCGCGCGCCGGCTCATCGCGTTCGCTCGCCATCAGGCTCTTTTTTTGAGCGGCAGCCCCAGCCGGGTCAGCGCCCGGCTCATCGTCGCCGTGCTGACCGGCGGGTGACCGGTCGCCGCCCATTGGGCACAGTGCTCGGCCAAGGTGGCGTCAGGGTGCGCGAGCACTTGAGCGCGCAGGAACGGTTCGTCGGTGTCGCCGATCTTCCGCGGACCGCCCGGGGAGGCTGCCGGTTCGAGCGACTCCCCGGCCGCCTGCTTGCGCTTCCAGCGCCTCAGACTGCTGGTGCTGACGCCGGTCGTACGGGCGATCTCAACCGCCGACAGACCCGACGCCATGGCCTGCAGCAGTCGCTCACGAAGATCGCGGGAGTACCCTCGTGCCATGCCACCACTGTGCCAGCCGGTCAACCAACCTGCAACACGCTCTAGGGACGGGCCAACCGCTACTGGGCTGCTCCCGGCGGACTAGTAGAGGGCGTGTTGGTTCACCTCGTGCGAAAGCTCCCCAACCCGACATCCCATTACCCCTTGACGCCGGTGAGCACGACCCCTTGCGTGAAATACCGCTGTGCAAGAACGTAAAGGACGAGCGTCGGGAGGATAGCCAGGACGGATCCGGCCATGAGCGATGTGTAATCTGTCGAAAGTTCACCCTGATAGAAGGCGAGGCCGACCGGCAACGTGAATTTCTCGATACTCGTCAGGAAGACCAATGGCAGAAAGAAATCGTTCCAACTGCTGATGAATGTGAGGACTCCCACGGTCGCTAGGGCGGGCTTGGCGAGTGGAACCATGACC
>DASYWB010000209.1:0-2047 GCA_035936495.1 Thermomicrobiales bacterium | reverse complement strand
GAGTAAGCCCGACTTGGTGGGAGGATGACGTCTTGGAAGCATGCTCGCTTCATCCGCTGGATCTGATGACCGTCCACGACTATGTGCGATCGCTGAAGACGGACAGTGCTCCAGCTGGATCGCCTCTCGGCGAGTCGCGGTTCCCGGTGCCTTCGCCTCTCGTGCCGGCGCGAAGTCCGACCGAGAGCGCGGCCGGCGCGAACGCGATCACGGCCGGTCTGGCGCGGGCGCTGGCCAGCCGCCATCCGAGTTACGCCCAATACGGACTTGGACTGACTCCACTGGAGGCACGGATTGACCGTGGCGTTGGGATGCTGCTGCGTCCCCCGTCGCGGCTCTTCAGCGACGCCGGACTGGAGCGGGATGTGGCGCGGTCGATGCCGATTCGTCTCGATCTCGGGGGAGGGGTGATGGGCGGAGCGTTCATCCCCGCCCGGTTGATCCCAGGGCTGGAGGAGCTCATCGAGCGGCGTACCGCCCGCTTCCTAAAGCGATTGGCGGACGCCGAGATGGACAATGTCGCGGCGTTGGGGCTTCTGATTGAAGCCTGCCGGTATGCCCGCGAGGCGGAGATGGGTCTCTACGAGGCGATCAACGTGATTGTCCCGGACGAGCCCCGTTCATGGCCGCCGGGCGCAACCGTCATCACGGCAAACCGAAAGCGGCTCGACCCTCAGCTGCGAAAACGCTTGGAAGAGGCCGCGAAGCCCCCAAAGCGGCCGAACGCGTTCTCGCGATGGCTCAAGCGCGGGGTGACCGGCCCCGGTGACAACGGCCGTGTGAAAGGGGCTGACGAAATCGGAAGATCGTGGGAAGATCGCGCCCAATGAGGATGCTTCAGCTTCTGCTGGCCACGAGAGAGAGGGCGCGATGAAGATCACGGCGGTCAAGGGGTTTCCCGTCCACGCCGGACACCGTAACATCTACATCGTCAAGGTGGAGACGGACGAGGGGATTAGCGGCTTGGGCGAGGGTGGGATGTCCGGCCGGGAGCTCGCGATGCAGGGGATGCTGGAGCATTATTCGCCGGGGCTCGTCGGGATGGACCCGCTACGGATCGAGCACGTCTGGCAAACGCTTTACCGGAGCAATTACTTCGAGGGTGGTAAGGTTGAGGCAGCGGTGATCTCGGCAATCGACATCGCGCTATGGGATATCCTCGGGCAACACCTCGGCGTACCGGTTTACCAACTGCTGGGCGGTGCCGTCCGCGACCGGGTTCGCTGCTTCAATACACCCGGTTCGCTGAATGGACCGGCCTGTGTCGAGCAGGCCCGGGAGCACGTTGACAGAGGCTGGCGGTATCTCCGCTTCACGACCGGCATGCCGGACGACGGCTGGGACGGCGGCACCGGCGCCGTCTACGAGCCGATGGAGTCCATCGAGGTCGCGGAGCACTGGATCCATGAGATTCGCGATGCGGTCGGTCCGGGCGTGCAGCTCTCGATCGATTTCCACCATCGCCTGAGCGTGGCCGAAGCCGCGTTCTTCTGCCAGCGGATCGCCGACGTGGGGTTGTTCTTTCTGGAGGAGCCCATCCGGGCGGAAAGCGCATCCGCCTACGCCCAACTTCGTTCGATGACACCGATGCCGTTCGCGATTGGCGAGGAGTTCAGCTCGAAGTGGGCCTTCGCACCCTTCTTGGAGCGTGGGCTGATCAATTTCGCCCGCGTGGACCTCAGCAACGTCGGCGGGTTGACCGAGGCGCGGAAGGTCGCGGCCTGGTGCGAGGCGCTCTACATCGACATGATGCCGCATAACCCGCTTGGCCCGGTGACCACCGCGGCCTCGATCCACTACGGGGCGGCGACGAGCAACTTCGCGCAGTTGGAATATTTCAACTGGCACGCGGATCGCTTCCCGCCCGATCTCTTCCCCAAGATGCCCGCCATCGACGGCGACGCCTTCACGCTCCCGACCGAGCCCGGTCTGGGCGTCGCCTTCAACGAGGAAGCAGCTCCCGATCACCCCTTCAAGCATTGGGAAGCGCCACAATGGCAGCGCCGCGACGGCTCGAAGACGAACTGGTAGTCGTTGAGACGGCAAG
>DASYWB010000208.1:0-4353 GCA_035936495.1 Thermomicrobiales bacterium | reverse complement strand
TTCAACCGGTTCCACCGTGCCTTTCTTATAAACGGTTTCATCGTAACCACCATCGGATCGGCGCCGCCAGGTGGTCAGCGTCCGATCGTAGGGATGAATGCGCCAGATCTCCTGGTCACCCCGTTGTTGGTAGCCGGCTAGCTTCTCGCCGATATCGTAGGACCCGGTCGAGGGCGACCAGATCTCGACGACCAGCGGGAGGGGAGCGTCGTAGACCTCAAGGTTGCCAGGCTGTTCGGGAAGCTCAGGCCACAGATCGCGAGGGATTACCGCGACGTCAGGGATGCAATAGAAATCGCCGCGCCGCCGGACACGGCCAGCGTTGACGCGGACATCGAACGATTCCCAATCTAGCTGCTGAACAAGAAGAGAGCCCAACCGGGAAGACAGCCGGTTGTGGGTAAATGACATCGATGGCTTCTCCCGTGGCAGTCCGTCATACAGTTCCCATTGCCCGTCAGGATCTCGCAAGGCGATGCGGAGGTATGCCTGTTCACTGATCCGATTTTGCACGACCATGGCGGCCCCTCTTTCGCTTCGGCAAATGGATGTCAATCATCCATCGAACAAGCTATCTAGGTCGATGCTCGTTCCCAGCCACTCAACCGGCTCAATTGACCCGCCCCGGAAGATCGTCTCGGCATAGGTGCCAGCCGGCTGGCGGCGCCAGGCGGTCAGTGTGCGCTCGTAGGGATGAATGCGCCAGATCTCCAGGTCGCCGCGTCGCTGGTGGCCGGCCACCTTCTCATCGATGTCGTACGAGCCGGTCGAGGGCGACCAGATTTCGACCACGAGGGGGAGCGGGCTGGAGTAAACCTCCAGGACGTCCGAGCGATCTCGGAGTGGCCCGGTCAAGGCAATTGGAACGACGAAAACATCTGGGATGTAATAGCATTCGGCGGAAATCCGGACTCGGCCGGCGTCAACTCGGATCTCGTAGTCCTCGCGATCGAGCTGCTCGCGGAGCAGGTAGCCGAGGTTGAAGGCGAGGTGATTGTGGGCAAACGTCATCCCCGGCTTCTCCCGCAATAGACCGTCGTGCAGCTCCCAGTAGCGATCGGGATCGGCAAGGGCGGTCTCTTCAAATGTCTGCCGGGTCTGGACCATGGCAACCTCGAATCTGGCGCGTTACGTTGCGAATCTCGGATACGACGTCCGAAGTAGCGCGCCGGACATCAGGCGGCGCGACCGGAGAAGGCGGATATGGCACGCCGTGCCTCTGCGGGTTATCAGACATTCTAGCAGCGGGATCGCGATGCCCTACGCTTTCCAGGCTTCTTCCAGAATCTGCTGGTAGGCGGCGGCGTCCATACGACGGGCGTTGCTGGGGTTGGAGCCGTTGGCGGCGGAGGCTTTGGCGATGGCCGCGAAGTCGCCGGGGTCAATCCGCGGCAGATCAGTGAAGCGGGGGATACCAACTTCGCGGGCCAAGCCGGCGATCAGGGTGGCGCCGGTGCGGGCGGCATCGGCCGGGTCGCGGCGACGCGTGTCCAAGCCCAATGCGGCGGCGACGTCGGCGTGCCGCTCGGGGTCGGCTTCCAGGTTGAAGGCGAAGATCGGCGGCAGGAAGACGGCGTTGGCGATGCCGTGCGGCACGTCGTACCGCCCCCCCAAGGCCTCGGCCAGGCAGTGGACGGCGGCGACGTCGGCATTGGAGAAGGCCATCCCGGCGATGGTGCTCGCCATCATCATGCCGTGGCGGGCGTCGTGGTCGTCTCCATCGCGGACCGCCGCCGCGAGATAACGGCTGACGAGACGAATCGCATGGAGCGCTAGGGCGTCCGAAAACGCGTTCGCGCGGCGGCAGGTGTAGGCCTCGACGGCATGGGTCAGCACGTCCATGCCGGTCGCGGCGGTGACGTTCGGTGGCAGGCTGTACGTTAGGGCGGGATCGACCAGCGCCACGCGCGGCGCCATCCGCGGATCTTTGACGGTCAGCTTGAACTGGCGCCCTGTGTCGGTAATGACCGATGAGCGCGTGACTTCGCTGCCGGTACCGGCGGTCGTTGGGACGGCGAGGAGCGGCAATGGGTCGCGCTCCAGCGTGCGCGGTGTCGCCCAGTCGGCCGGGACACCGCCGTTGGTCGCGAGCGCGGCGACGGCTTTGGCCGCGTCAATCGGGCTGCCACCGCCGATGGCGATGATCAGGTCGGCGTTGAAAGCGCGGGCGGCGTCGGCGCCGGCCAGGCAATCGCTATCCCGCGGGTTTGGGTGAACCCCGTCCCAGATCTCGCGCTCGATGCGCTCGGGCACCGTATCGAGCAGGCGGTCGACGATGTCGGCCCTCCGCACGCCAGGGTCGGTGACGACGAGAACACGTCTGCCGCCGGTTTGGACGATCCATTCCCCGAGCTCCGCCGCGACTCCTTCGCCGAAGCGAATCTCGGTCGGCAGGCGGAAGAAGCCGGAGGCGCGTATTGAATCTCCCATAGAACGGTTCTCCGTGGCTATCCCGGCTTTCGCTCCGGCCGGCGATCATTCCGGTATCCTACGGCAGACGGAGGAGCATAAGCATGGTCGACGCCGCGATAGTAACGGCCAGCGGCCGCGCCGTCCCCGGCACGGCTTGGCCGGTCGCGACCACGATTCGCGACGGGCTCTACGATCGTATCCCGGTCGCTCTCCCCGAACTGGCAATCCTTAGCAGTCAAGCGTTTCTACGATTGGACCGTATTCAGCAACTTGGCTTTGTCTCCCGCGTCTGGCCCGGCGCCAAGCATACCCGCTACGAACATTCGCTCGGCGTCTTCCATTTGACGCGCCTCGCGGTGTCTCACCTCCTGGCGAACAATCAGGCCGCTTGGCTCACGGACGAGGATGTCCGGACGATATGCGCCGCCGCGCTGCTGCATGACATCGGGCACTACCCGTTTTCTCATGCGATCGAGGAGCTGGGTCCGCCGATCCTCTCGCATGAGGTGATCGGCCGGGCGCTGATCGAAGGGCCGGAGCTCGGCCCGATCCTGCGCGAGCAGTGGGGTGTCAACCCTGCCCGCGTGGCCGCCATCGTGGCACCCGAGGGTCGAGCATTACCGGCCGCCGACCGCCTGCTGCGGGGCATCCTCTCCGGCCCCCTGGACATGGACAAGCTGGATTACCTGCCGCGCGATGCCCGGAGCTGCAACGTGCCCTACGGTGGCGTCGATACCGCTCGGCTGATCGACGCCCTGGCGCTGGCCGAGGTGCCGCCGGAGGGCGGCGAGATCCGTGTGGTCGTCGAGCACAAGGGGATCTCCCCGCTGCACTCGCTGATCAATGCCCGCCAAGAGATGTTCGATAATGTCTACTGGCACCATACCAACCGGGCCTGCATGGCGATGCTGCTGCGGGCGGTCCAGGAGGCGCTGATCGCCGGCGCGATCGCCCCAGCTGAACTAACGAATCACGACGATGCGTCGCTGCTCTCCTTCCTCGGTGGCGACGAGATGCCGGAGCAGACGAGGCGGTTGACCGCGGCTCTCGCCGAGCGCCGCGTTCACAAGCGAGCGGTTGAGATCAGCGCCCGTGCCTTTGAGCTCTATGCCCGGCTTGGCAACCTCTTCTTCGATCCTGCCGCCCGGCGGGAGGTCGAGCTCCGGCTGGCGGACGGCCTCAGCAGACTGGTGGGGAGCCCGGTGCCGCCGGAAGCGGTGCTGATCGACATCCCGAAGCCGGAGCGATGGCGGACCGATGTCTGGGTTCACTTCGATCAGCCGCCGGTGGGGTTCACCACCTTGATGCCGTGGCGGGAGGTGGTCGGCTTGGGCGACGACGACTTCAAGCGGTACGAGGAGCACCGGCGGCTGATCCGGATCGTCGCAGCCGCACCGTACCGGGAAGTGGTCGCGGAGCATTGGGAGCGGCTCATGCTGCCGCTACTCGGCGGGGTGGTCTGAGCCAAGGACAGCCGGAGTTTGGTACCCTAGCGGCGCTATGGGTAACCACGAGTCGAAGCAGTCACCGGTTCAAGAGCTCCCCGCTGCCGTGGCGCCGCCATTGCCGCTAGACCAAACGGCTGAGCCGGTCACCGGGCCGGACCACATCTCGCCGGCCATCATGATCGGGATCTTCGTCATCCTCTTGCTCTGTGTGGCGCTCGCGCTGATCGCTTACCAGCGCGGGTAGCTCCCCGTTCCATGGCCGTCACCATAACTGGTAAACTAAACATAGGCTCGTGAACGCCAAAACGCCCTTCCCGAGGAGGGGTTCTACCGTGAAGACATTCTCCAGGGTGCAATGGCGCACCGGGCCGCGGCCCCCACGAGGGCGCTTCCCTCTCCTTCCATTGATCGCCGCGTCCATCTGGCTCGCCGGTCTACTCCCGATGCTGCCGCACGCCACCGCCCAATCTCCTGATGGGACGCCGGTCTACAT
>DASYWB010000207.1:0-8145 GCA_035936495.1 Thermomicrobiales bacterium | reverse complement strand
CGGGATGATGCAGGGCTGGCTCCAAGCGTGGGATCTCTCGCAGACGGGCGCCGAGCCGCCGATGGCCTGGATGGCCCATGCGATGGACGGCCGGATGCCGGGCATGGCCAGCGACGAGGAGATCGAGCGCCTTCACGACCTGCCGCCGGGCGAGGCCGAGACCCTCTTTCTGCGGCTCATGATTGCGCATCACGCCGCGGGAGTGGATATGGCCCATGCGCTTCTGGATCGCTCGGACGAGCCGCTGGTAACCGGGCTGGCAGAGAAGGTCGTCGCCTCCCAACAGGCCGAGATCGACCTGATGGAAGGCATGCTGGCCGAGCGCGGGGCGGCGGCTGCGAATTAACGATAGGTCCCCAAGTTCAATGACGGCCGTTTGGCGCCATTCCGCTAGGCTCTACCCGGATTCGGTGTTTTAGGGGAGGCGAACGCGGACCGTGCCGGAAGAGGATGCACCTTCGGCGTCGTAGGGGGGGCGGTCTTCGGCGATGAGGGCGAGGCCGTCGCGGTGGAGTCCCTGGACGACGCCATAGAGCCAGGGGAGGTCTTGCTCGGAGAAGTCGTCGCGGACCTTCGTTCCTAGCTCGTGAAGGTCGATGCCCTGTTCCGTCGCATTGTCGGGAAGCTGGCGTAGCGCATCGACGACCCGACCCCGAAAGTACCGGTTGCTCGCGGTGAAGGGACCGATATCATCGGCGCGTGCCGAGCGTGGCCGGCCGGCCAGGACGGTTTGAATTGCCGGGAACGTGGCACAGCACGCTTGCACCGGGCAAATGACACAGGCCGGTTTGCGAGCGGTGCAATGGAGGGCGCCGAACTCGATGAGCGCTTGGTTCCAGGTCCAACCCTGTCCGGTGGGAATTACCTCCGCTGCAATCTCCAGGATCGCGCGGTCAGCGGCTGTTGGCGCCGGGACATCGACGCCGACGAAGAGCCGGTGCAGGACGCGGCGCATGTTGGTGTCGATAAAGGCGACGTCCTGCTCGAACGCGAAACAGGCGATGGCGCCGGCAGTGTAGGGCCCAATACCGGGCAGGGCACGGAGCTCCGCGACGGTGCGCGGAAAGACGCCACTGTGCTCGTTGACGATGGCGGTCGCGGCCCGTTGGAGGTTGACCGCACGCCGGTTATACCCAAGACCGGCCCAGAGGCGGATCACCTCGGAGGTGGGGGCGGCGGCAAGATCCTCCAGCGTCGGGAACCGCTCCAAGAACGCGTCGTAATAGGCGATCACGCGGTCCACTTGTGTCTGCTGGAGCATGATCTCGGCGACGAGAATGCGATAAGGATCGCGGGTACGCCGCCAGGGGAGATCCCGGCCATGGACCGCGAACCAGGCCAATAACCCGTCCTGGACTGCCTCGCCTTTTGCCCGTGGTAGTGACCCGTTCATGATGACTGAAGTGTACTTGGAGAATGAGCTCCGATTCCCAGACTTCGCATTAGCGAGAATAGGCTCATCGGTGAGGGGCCACGCACCACGTGGCCCCTCGTACCGGGATCGCTTTCGTGACCTCGCGACGGCTCTCTACGATGGGGGTGTTGGACGCTTGATCTCCATCACGTCGGGTTGGTCCCGTGCAACGTCCACGAACCGCTCGAAGAACGTCACCGCGTCGTTCCCAGTGGGGATGGAGCGCGGATTGATCTTGAGATAGGCGGCTTGGTCGTTCGTGAAGACGAACGTCGGCGTGCCGAAGACGCCAAGGCTGCCTTTGCCGGCGGTGTAGTCTTCGCCGATGGTACCGAGCTCTGAGCGGTCGGCCATGTCCTGCTCGAACTTCTCCATGTCGAGACCGGCTTGCTGAGCGACTTCGAGCAACGTCTCGCGCTTACCGTGATCCTTACCGCCGGCGTGCTTGGCCTCGAGCAGGGCAAAGTGGAAACGCTGAAAAGCCTCATCACCCTGGCGACGGGCGGCGAGCGACGCGCGAAACGCGGCGAGGCCCTTGCTCCGGTACCCCTCGGGTTGCTCCCAGAGCTTCCAATCGGGTCCTTCGGTGGAATTCACTTGATCCAAGGGGAATGCCCGCCAGTTGATTTGGAGGGATTGCCCAGACGCTTCCTCAACATTCCGCAGCCAGACCGCCGCGGCATAGACAAACGGTCAGCCGTAGTCGAAGTAAACATCCATGGCGCCGGGATTTTGCATCGTCGTTGCCCTTTCCTTGAACGAACAGAGAGGCCTGTCGTCTGGACAAGCGTACCGCGACTTCGGTAATTGTCAATCAGCCACCGGGCTGGGACGCGACCGGCAAGGCGTCCCAGGCACGCTGGACCAGCTCCTGAGTCGACGACAGATCACCGCTATTGTCGATGATGAGGTCGGCGCGTTCAGCTTGCGCTGAGACCGACGGCTGAGCGACAAGGCGCCGCTCAGCTTCGTCAGGAGTCAGATTGTTACGGGACATCAGCCGGGTGCGCTGGACGTCCCGGTCGCAGGTCACCAACCAGACGCGGTCGCAGATGTCGGCGAGCCCGCTCTCGATCAGTTTCACCGCGTCGATGGCGACCACGGGCGATGCCGCGCGGGCAAGGCGTTCCTTGATCTCAGCGACAACCGCGGGGTGGGTGAGGGCGTCGAGGTCCACTAACGCGGAGGCGTCGGCGAAGACGATGTCGCCGAGTTTGCGTCGGTCGATCGTGCCGCGCGGCGTGATGATCTCTTCACCGAACCGGTCGCGCAGGTGCCGCCAGAGAGGCAGGCCGGGAGCGATCAGCTCGTGATAGACGGCGTCGGCGTCAATGGGCTCGGCGCCAAGCTCACCTAGCACGGCGAGGACCGCGCTCTTGCCCGTCGCGATGCCGCCGGTGACGCCAATGACGAATGGGCGCGCCGGGGCGCGGCTCACGCTCGGGCCTGGTCGGGGACGAAGATACTGCCCAGCACCGGGCTCTCAAAGCCGGTCGCGAGGCAATCCATGTAGACCTCGTCCCAGAGCCGGCCGCCCATCCAGCGGCATTCCCGGCGACGCCCGATCTCGGCAAATCCCGCCTTCTCGTAGACCCGCTGAGCGGCATGATTGAACGCGTAGACGGTCAGCATCACATTGTGCAGCCCAAGGGCGGTGAACGCGTAGTCGAGGACCAGATGCGTCGCCTCCGTGCCAAATCCCTTGCCCCGAGCGGCCGGCTCTCCGATCAGGAGGCCAAAGGTGGCGGTCCGGTTGCGGTGGTCGACCCCGTGCAAGCCCGTGTTTCCAACCGGGTGCCACGTCTCCCGATCATAGATCGTGAAGAGGCGGTCAGTTTCGCTTCGCGCCACTGAATCGAACCAGGCCGCCTCGGCTTCGAGCGTCATGGGCGCCGGGGGGAGCGCGAGCGTCCGCAGAGTGCCAAAATCGTTGATCCAGCGCTGGTACGTCGACAGGAGCTCGCGCCGATGCGGGCCGAGGGCGATGAGGTCGCCCTCGATATTGATGATTGGCGGCCGCTCCTCACCCATGTTGACTCCGTTAGCCGGTGCCCGCGCCAACCGGTTCGACCTGAGTCGTTAACTCTTCCCAGCGAGCATAAACCTCGTCCAACTCCGATTGCGATCTCTCATACTCTCCGCCGAGACGGGCAACGGCGTCCACGTCAGCGTCGATACTGGCGATGGCCAGCGCGTCGCTCAGCTCGTTGAGCCGGCCTTCGAGCTTGGCGATCTCCCGCTCGACTTGGGTCAAGGTCCGCCGCGCCCGCTCGGCTTGGCGGGCGCTGGCGCGTGCCGGCCCGCGTTCCGATCCGTTATCCCCCGTATCTCCAGCGGGTGTGCGCTTAGCCATGGGAGCGGTGATCGCCTCGGTGTCTTTGGACACATTGCCGTTTTTGACCGGCGAAGGATTGTCCTTACCATCCGAGCGACGTCCGATCTGGCGTTGAAAGTCGGTGTAGTTGCCGAGGTATGTCTTAAGGTTCCGATCCTCGATCGACCAAATGCGAGTGGCAATCCGGTCCATGAAGTAGCGGTCGTGCGATACGAAGAGGATGGTGCCGTCGAAGTCGCGCAGCATCTCTTCCAGGGTCTCGCGCGCTTGGATGTCGAGATGGTTTGTTGGCTCGTCGAGGATGAGGAAATTCGCCTGCTGAAGCAACAAGACGGCCAGCGCAAGCCGCGAGCGCTCACCGCCGGAGAGGGCGTCGACCCCCTTGTGGACATCGTCATCGCTAAAGAGAAATCGGCCGAGGAATGTCCTCGCCGCCTCTTCACTCATCGATTGCGCGCGCTGAAGCACCGAGAGCGGCGTTCCCTCGCGGTGCAACTGTTCGTGAGTCTGCGCGTAGTAGCCGACTTTGACGTTCGTGCCGAGCTCGAAGCGTCCCTTGATCGCGGGCAGCTGGCCTGTCAGGGTCCGCAACAGCGTCGTCTTGCCACTGCCGTTTGGCCCGAGCAACCCAACGCGGTCTCCCCGTTCAATCTCTAACGACGGCGTTTCAACGAGGATCTCGATACCCCCATCAGCGTCGCGATAGCCGGCGCGGAGCGGGGTCGTCGAGAGCGCGAGCCGGCCACTTCGGAGAGCCGCACCCATCTTGAGCGAGAGTGCATCGTGTTCTTGTGGGCGCTCGATCCGCTCCATTCGCTCCAATCGCGTTTGCCGGCCGCGTGCCTCACGAGAGCGTTGGCCCGCCTTGTACTTACGGATGAACTCCTCGGTCCGCGCGATGTAGGCCTGCTGCTCGTCGTACTCCTTGCGACGTCGTTCCATGCGCTCGGCGCGTAGATCGAGATAGCGGGCGTAGGGCGCCGGATAATCCTCTAGGCGGCCGAAGGCGAGATCGAGCGTCCGGGTCGTGACGCGATCGAGAAAGTAGCGGTCGTGGGAGACGATCAGGCAGGCGCCGTTCCATCCCCGGAGGAACGTCTCGAGCCATTCCAACATCTCGAGATCCAGGTGGTTGGTCGGCTCATCGAGGAGAAGCAAATCCGGATCGGCGAGCAAGGCTTTGGCCAGCGCCACGCGTGTCTTTTGGCCACCGCTGAGGCGGCTGACCGGTTCGTCGTATTGGGCGTCGGTGAAGCCCAGCCCGTGGAGCACTTCATCGACCCGATGCTCGATGTCGTAGCCTCGGGCCGCTTCGAACCGCGTCTGCAAGAGGTCGTATTCCACGAGCAGGCGCTCCAGCTCGTCGTTGCCGGCGCCAGCCATCGCCGCTTCGATCCCGCGCATGCGTTCCGCCGCCCTGAGAATGGGGGCGAACGCGGTGCGCGCCTCTTCACGCAGGCCGAGACCGCTTTCGAAGCGGGCCTCCTGTGGCAGATAGGTCACACGCAGACCGGTCGCGCGCGTCACGCTGCCTTGATTGGCGTGCTCGACGCCGGCGATGATCTTGAGAATGGTGGATTTGCCGGCACCATTGACGCCCACCAGCGCGACATGCTCACGGGCGGCGATCTGGAATCCGACACCAGAAAAAATTTCCGCGGCCGCGAAGGTCTTCGCGAGGTCCGAGGCGGTCAGAATAACGGAGGGCGGCATGGGTGACACCTACATGAAACGTAATGCGACAAACGGATAGCCTAGGGGCTTCCATCAACGCACGATCACTGGCTAAGTTGGATGCTCAAGTGGTCCAGCGCGGCGAGCATCGTGACTCGCTCGCGATCGAACGGCACGGACGGCCAGCCCGGGAGCGTTGTTAGTATACCAAGCCAGAGAGGGGCAGCGATCCGTAACCGGCGTTGCGACGTTACGGATGAGTACGTACACTTTAGGGACGAGCTGTCATGGATCACGTAAGGCAAACGGTGATGAGCATTTGGCCAAGCTCCGTCCGCGGACGAGATGACGGCGCGATGGAGATTGGCGGCGTCTCGGTGTTGGATCTTGCCGATCGATTCGGGACGCCTCTCTACGTCTACGACGAGGTAACGCTCCGCGAGCGGGCCGGCGCCTTCATTGACGCGTTCTCCGGCGCGTGGCCACGCACCCGGGTTGCGTATGCCGCCAAGGCCTTTCTGTCTCCAGCGCTCGTGCGGATTCTCCACGACGTGGGGTTAGCCTTAGACGTCTCGTCCGGCGGCGAGATCTACGCCGGGCTGGCGGCCGGTGTCCCGGCGAGTGACATGGTGTTTCATGGAAACGCCAAGACCGAACGAGAGCTTCGCGAGGCGTTGGAGGCCGCCGTCGGGCTCATCGCGGTCGATAACCTGATGGAGCTTGAGCTGCTGGCACGACTCGCGTCCGAGCGTGGCGTTCGCCAGCGTATCCTGCTCCGGCTCAATCCCGGCATCGATGTTCATACGCACGAGAAGATCAAGACCGGCGTGCTCGACTCCAAGTTTGGTCTTCCGATCGCGACCGGCGATGCCGCGCTCGCCGTCGAGCGGGCGATCACGGCGCCGGGTCTGCTGCTAGGGGGCTACCATACCCACCTCGGCTCGCAGCTGTTCGACCCCGCGGCGCTGGGAGCTGGGATCGACGCGCTGCTCGGCTTCGCGGCTGAGATGCGCGAGGCGCATGGCATCACGCCCGAAGTCATCAGCCCCGGTGGGGGATTCGGCATTCCTTACGAAGACGGCGACGTCGCAACGCCCGCGGCCGACTGGGCGGGGGCTCTTGCCGGCTCGCTACGTCGGGGCTGCTCGCGGCACGGTCTCCCCGAGCCTGAACTGATAATCGAGCCGGGCCGGTCGATTGCCGGACCGGCCGGGGTCACGCTCTACCGGGTGGGACCCATCAAGGAGATACCTGGCGGGAGGCGCTTCGTGTCGGTGGATGGCGGCATGGCTGATAACATCCGGCCGACACTCTATGGTGCGCGGTATGAAGCGAGCATCGCCAACCGGCGGGCCAGCGGTCCAATCCAGGCTCAAACCATCGTCGGCAAGTACTGCGAGACGGGTGATGTCCTGATCGAGCGGGCGGAACTTCCGAAGGTGAGGACCGGTGACCTACTCGCGTTCGCCGCGACGGGGGCCTATTGCCTGGCGATGGCGAGCAACTACAACCTAGCGACGCGACCGGCGGTTGTGTTAGTGCGCGATGGCGAGGCGCGCCTCATTCGTCGCCGCGAGACCTATGATGACCTACTGGCCGCCGAGATCCTGCCGGATTCCGCCAGGGCGGAGCTCACCACGGGTAAGGGGTAAGTCACTTGCACGAGCGTACGGACCGTAGTAGCGTTCACCCATCCTTCCAGCGAAGGGTCCAAGAGTCCTCACTGGGACGCGCGTAGTGGTTCCACGGTAGAGGCTCTGTACGTCCCTCATCGGACGCGGCGTCAAGCCGGCTTCGTTATTCTCCACTCTCGGGAACTCTCCCCCTCAGGTTCCATCCCGATCGGAGCGCATACTCGTGGTCAAGGACTCTCACCAAGCCATCGAACAACCAGATCAGAACGACCATGAGGGCCGTTCCCCTTCTCCGCCAACGCCGATCTCCGGGCGTTCTGACTCGCCGAACCACGCGCGTCGGCGCGGGCTCCAGCAGTCGCGCTCCGTTCAGCGTGGCGCGGACCAACCCGACGAGTGGGAAGAGGTACCGGAGAGCGCCGGACCCGAGGACATGGCCATTCGCTTTTCCGAGCATGCCGCAGGTGAAATAGCGTTCGACGCGCTGCGGGAAACGTTGACAGCTTCCGTTAATGATACCGGACCGATTACCACCCTCGATCAGCAGCTCGCGGAGCTAAGCACCGTTCTGGCGCCCATCGACCCAGAGATTGGCGAGGATGAGCCGGAAGAACTCACGCTCGATGACATAGAGGACCCGGAACCACTCAATCTGCAGAGCGTGAACTACGATATCGGCGGTATCAGTCTCGATGACTCGGTCCGGATGTATCTCCGCGAGATTGGACGTGTGCCGCTGCTCACCAGCAGGCAGGAAGTGGAGCTGGCGGCCGCTATCGAGCGAGTTGAGTATCTGACCCTCTTGCGGGAGCACCTTCACAATGGTGGTCCCCCATCGGCCATAGACGTTGGACTGGCCATCTATTGCTCTTTCCGCGAAGGCTGGCCTCACGCTGAGACCGTATGGCGGACGGTGAGCGGCACTGACGAGCTCCCGTCGAGACAGATCTGCCTGCAGGAGGTCTTACCGCTCACCCGGCTGCCGGAAGGGGCAATCGAGAACGTCTGCAATGCCCTCGCCCTCAGCCCGGAAGGGCTGGAGGAGTCGCTCCGGGTCAGGACCGTGGAATGGGATCTGTTGCCATCCT
>DASYWB010000206.1:0-5655 GCA_035936495.1 Thermomicrobiales bacterium | reverse complement strand
TGGTCGCTCGGGCTGGTTTCAGGATGGTGGTGGCTCAGCTGGCTGTCGTTGCCGCTGGCCGCGCGGGTAACGCTGGGCGTCCTCCAAGAGCGTGGGAAGATGCTGAACGCCCGGCTGGCCGGCACCGCCCGTGCGCAGTTGTTGTTTAGTCTGCTCTTCGCCGGGAGTATCGTGCTGTGACCGAACCACCCGCACGGGGAGCGCTGGAACCTGCCGGCGAGGTTCAGGCGATGTTTGGCCGGATCGTGCGTCGCTACGATCTCGTCAACCGGCTGATGACCGGTGGCCGCGACGTTGCCTGGCGCAAGCTCGTCGCCCGGACGGCGGTCGCGGGAGGACGACGCGATGTGGCGCTCGATGTCGCGACCGGCACCGGTGATCTCGCCATCGTGCTGGCGGAAGCGGGAGCGAAGAAGGTGATCGGGGTCGATTTCGTCCCGGCCATGCTGAGCGCGGCCGCTCGCAAGCCGGGCATCGCGGATGGTGCCGACCGCGTCTGGCTGGCCACCGCGGATGCCCTGCGTCTCCCATTTCCCGATGGCGTGTTTGATGCCTGCACCGTCTCATTCGGTCTTCGCAACATGGCGGATTACGAGGCCGCCGTGCGCGAGATGACGCGGGTGCTCCGCCCCGGCGGTCGGTTCGTCTGCTTGGAGCTGACGCCCTACCGCGTCCCGGTCCTCAGACGGCTCTTCGGCTGGTATTTCCGCGCCGTCGTGCCGCTCGTCGGCGGCCTGCTCAGCGGCGACCGCGCGGCCTACCGCTACCTCCCCGCCTCGGTTGCCACCTTCCCGGCTGCCGACGACCTCGCCGCGCTCATGCGGCGTGCCGGATTGGACAATGTCCGCTATCGCCGCCTAGGAGGTGGAACCGTCGCCATGCACGTCGGTGAGAAACCCTGAACGGAAGAGAGCAAGAGATTTCTTGCCTCGTTGCCTCCCGCCTCCATCCGGCGCTCCCGCGTTGACGCCGGTATGGGACTGCGCTAGGCTCCCAATGAGCAACCGAAGGGCGCCGCAATGGGAGCCCGGGGAGCCGGGCTGAGAGGGTGGCCTTACCGTCACCGACCGTCGAACCTGATCGGGATAATGCCCGCGCAGGGATGATCGCTCCACCCTTTCACCCACCGCCGGTCACCGGCGGTGTTTTCTGTGCGCGAGAGCGGGAAGGCGCGGTTGGCAGGAGGATGGGGGAGGCATTCAACCCGGTGCATGGATGCTAGTGCGGGAACTTGGCCTCTCTCAGACAAGGAACCATCGACGTGGAAGGTCATCGAGGAGAACGTGTCGTTCTAGGTCTACGACAGGAGTAAGCTCCACGACGCGCATAAGCACGGCCTCGGGTCGTTCAAATGCATTTTGACAGAACGCGAGAAGGAGTCACGTGAGCGATGCAGAGCCCAGGTCAGCGCGCCGTACAGAGTTATGGGCAGCAGCTTCGTCCGGGCGAGCAGCCCATAGAACTCGTTCCCAAGCGCGCCCGAACTTCAGTGCCACGTGAGAAGAAACCGGCGTGGCTCAAGATTCGGCTCGACCACGGCGAGAACTATCGGGAGCTCAAGGGGATCATGCGCGGCCTTGATCTCCATACGGTCTGTGAAGAAGCCCGCTGCCCGAATATCTACGAATGCTGGAACCAACGCACCGCCACGTTCATGATCCTCGGCGATACCTGCACCCGTGCCTGCCGCTTCTGTGCGATCAAATGGGGTCGCCCGACTCACGTGGATCACGACGAGCCGAAGCGAGTGGCGGCGGCGGTTCAAGCGATGGGATTGAGGTTCGCCGTCATCACCTCGGTTAACCGGGATGAGCTGGCCGATGGCGGGGCGGGTATCTTCGCGGAGACGATTCGAGAGATTCACACGCTGGTCCCGGAGTGTGGCACCGAGGTGCTAATCCCTGATTTCCAAGGAAACTGGGACGCGCTACGGACCGTGGTCGAGGCGAAGCCGGATATCATCAATCACAACGTGGAAACGGTGCCTCGCCTCTTCCGTCAGATCCAGCCCTGGGACTCATATGAGGTGAGCCTGGAACTGTTCCGGCAGTCGAAGGCCATGGATCCGACCATCCTGACCAAATCCGGCGTGATGGTTGGACTGGGCGAGCGGCCCGATGAGTTGCTCAACGTGATGCGCGATCTCACGTCGGTAGGGGTTGATATCCTGACCATCGGGCAGTACCTGCCGCCATCCCAGCGCCATGCGCCTCTAGACCGCTATTACACGCCGGAGGAGTTCGCCGAGCTCAAGCGCGAAGGTGAAGCCTTAGGCCTCCGACACGTCGAGTCTGGCCCGCTCGTGCGCTCCTCGTACCATGCCGTCGATCAGCACGAGCAGTTGCGACTGAAGCGTGCCGGCGAACAGCCGGTGGTGGCGGATTAGCTCGTGGTTGCGATACACGCGGAGCGCCTCACCCTCGGATCGGAAACCGGCTCGCCCCCAGCCGATCCCGCCGGGGACCGGCAGCTCTTGGCAAGCCGTCTCCCCGGTCTCGTTCCCTACCTACCGATGTGGGAGTGGCAGCGATGCCTTGCAGCCGCCCGCGAGCGTGGTGAGATCGGCGACAGGTTGCTGCTCCTCGAGCATCCTCATGTCTACACGATTGGCAGGGGCGGCGACCGGAAGCACCTCCTCGCTGATCCCGTCACTCTAGAGCGGATCGGGGCCACGTACCACGAGGTCGACCGCGGCGGCGACACCACCTATCACGGTCCAGGTCAGCTGGTTGGATACCCGATCGTCACGCTCGCGTCGATCGGCCGGAGCGTGCGAGCGTACGTGCGGGGATTGGAACGGGCAATCATCCAGACCGCCGCGCGGTTCGGGGTCGCGGCGCATACTGTCCCCGGCTATACCGGCGTTTGGGTCGGCGACGACAAGCTCGCGGCGATCGGTGTCCGGGTCAGCGGGGGAGTGGCCTACCATGGCTTCGCTCTCAATGTGAGTCCTGACCTGTCCTACTTCGATTACATCGTTCCCTGCGGTATCACCGACCGTGGAGTGACGTCGCTAGCCCGGTTGCTCGGTCGTCCCGTGAGCGTTGCTGAAGTTGCTTCCGCCTGTGCCGCCATGGTCGCCGGGGTCCTCGGCCTGGAGTGCAGGTGGACCGGGCTGCCAGGTAGTGACGGCTCGCCGGAGCCCGGACGACCACGGGCTACGGCCGGCGGCGATTGGCTCAATGGCTCACAGGGGGAACAATCATCGCTGCAGAGCCTTCGAGGCATGCCGCGGGGAGGTTCCCCAATTCCTGAGCGGCGGTATAGCCCGCGAGCGCGGTAACGCGCAGATCCCGTGAGATTCTGGGGTCGACGGTAACAGTCCGGATGCGAGAACGCGCGCCGCGAGACGCGATGGACGGATGATGCCTCGATGGGCATGCCCGAGGTCGTCGACGGAGGGCAACAGGGTGGCCACTCACGACTGACGTTACGAGGCGCTGCAACCGGCTGGTCAGGTGCGGGGTCGGCCGGCTCCCAATCTGACGGTGGATGCTGTCGTGGCCTGTGAGGCACCGTTGTGGGCCGTGGCGCTATGCGGCCTCCTGGCGGCGCTCACGTCGAAGTCATTGCCTTACCTTGCGGGAAGCTGGCGATGCCGCGCGGGAGGCGGCCTCGCCTGGCCGCGGCCGGGTATTGACGCCATGCAGCAGGCGCTCGCACAGGTCCGCTGAAAACGTCTTGATCCTTCACAGTCTCCCCTCTACCCAACTTGTCCGCAAGCCGCTCTTATCCTCAGCACAGGTCTCATCACTCAGGAAGCCGCGGACCAGTCGAGCCAGTTCGAGAGGAGCGTTGTAGTTCACGGCGTGGGCGGCGCCCGGGATCATCGCGAGCCGGCCCGCCGGCAGGAGACGCGTCACCTCCTCGACCCAGTCCCGTGGGGCAACCGGGTCACGGGTGCCGCGCACCACGAGTGTCGGAATCGAAATGAGTGGAAGGTTCTCCTCGATGCGGTCTCGCATCATCTCTTGGTAGGTCCGGAAGATTCGGCGTGGCCCGGCACGAACGTAGTCGGGGATGTGCAGTAGTGGCAGGGAAGCCGGCTCTCGCAACATGTCAAGTTGTAACCGGGCAATTTGTTGGAGCGCCGTACGCCGATGGCGATCAATCGTCGGACCGATTAGCACGGCCCGCGCTAACCGGTCGGGGTAGCGTACTGCCAGGTCAGCGATGACCTGGCAACCGAACGAGTTGCCCAGGAGGACCGGCTGCTCCAATCCCATCACATCCAGCCAGGCCACCAGCGCATCGGCCAGTTCGGTGAGCGACAGTGCCCGACCGGGCTTGGTGCTTCGTCCGAAACCTGGCAGATCCGGTGCGTAGACTGGGTACTGCCGGGCTAACTGCTCAGCCGCCGGCACCATGTAGCGGCTGGAGATGACGAACCCGTGGACGAGCACGACGGGCGGAGCGCCGGCCCCGGCGGGAGTGGCCGCCATGCGGGCATGCATCCGCAGGCAGCCGACATCTGTCCAAATGCTCTCCAACCGCTGGCCTTGATTGTCCTCAGTTCCTAGAGCAGTTCTCATAGGAGATGGGCCGGGATGGGATAGCCACAGTGGGCGAACCACGCCTGAGCATCAGCGACGGTAATGGTGGCCAGGGCTGCGGTGATAGCCTCGTTGAGCGCCTCGCGCGTGCGTGCCCCGGCGCGCCGCAAGGCGGTCTTGAGCTTGCTGAAAGCCTGCTCAATCGGCGTGAAGTCCGGCGAATAGGGCGGCAGCCACAACAGCGTGCAGCCTGCTGCGGCGATCACGCGCTGGGCGTCGGCACTCTTGTGGACGCTGAGGTTGTCCCAGATGACGACCTGCCCCGGCACCAGGCTGGGTCCCAGGATGCGGTCCACGAACACATCGAAGGCATCGCGGTCCATGGCGCCCTCCACCGTCATCGCGGCGGTGATGCCGTCCAGGGTCAGGGCCGCCACCAGTGTCGTGTTGGGACCATGGTTGCGTGGGGCAGTGCCGATCACGCGTTCGCCGCGCGGGGCCCGGCCGTAGCGGGGGGTCAGGGCGAGATTCGTGCCGCTCTCGTCGACGAACACGAGCGTCGCCGGGTCAACCAAGCCGAGCAGCTCCCACCACGCCTCCCGGCGAGCCGCATCCCGTTCACTGGCATACAGGACTTTTTTTGACCGTAATGCCCAGGCGACGGATGGCCCGCGACATCGTCGCGATACTCACCGCGACGTGCTGCTCGCGCGCCCAATATGCACCGTGCTCGGCCAGCGTGGCGTCCGGGTGGGTGGCAACCTGGGCCCGCACCGCGTCGGCGTGCTCCGGCCCGATGACCGGCCGCCGTCCCGAGCGGGGTGTGGGGGCCACCGTGCCCACGCTCGCGCGCCGCTGTCGCCAGCGGGTCATGGTGCTGGTCCCGACGCCAAACAGGCGGGAGGCCTCGGCTTGGCTGAGCCCGGCGTCGATGCCACCCAGTAGCCGCTCGCGGAGGTCAACCGAGTATTGCTTCATGCCGCCAAGTCTCGCAGCGGCCCATCTTTATTGCAACCCGCTCTAGGTATGACCGGTGAGCCGGCCTCTTTCGGCACAGTGATTCGAGGACCTCGATGATGGTCACGCGCATCTCCTGGCAGTGGCGCTGAGGCGTGCTGCTCCGCTGTTGGTCTTCCTCGCCAGGGCCCACGGCGTGCTTTCC
>DASYWB010000205.1:0-22058 GCA_035936495.1 Thermomicrobiales bacterium | reverse complement strand
GCGTGAACCTGATGATAGAGCTCAAGGCGAATCCCGCCCTGGTAGGCAACCACGATCTGGCGTGTATCGGAGGCCTATCCGTTGACGAGTTCAATGACGTGGCGAAGCGCGCCGCACGGTGGACCGCCGGGGAGTTGGGCGATGAGCAACGATCCTACTTGCGAAGCCTCCCCTCAATGACGGTGCGAGGTGAGTTCACTCTGGCGCACGCCAGTCCTCGAGAACCGATTTGGGAGTATGTCAACAGCGCACAAACCGCCACCGCGAGCTTCCGGTACTTTGAGTCTCGCGGATGCCTCGTCGGCCACACCCATCGTGCGATAGTCGCGACACTGGTCCCGGGGGAAGGAGAAGCGCGAATTAGCCTGCTCCGAGACGGCGACGTCATACGTTGGGGTGGAGCCCGGTTTCTCATCAATCCTGGCAGCGTGGGCCAACCCCGCGATCGCGACCCTCGCGCCGCCTATGGGATCGTGGACACTGACGAGCGAACCTTCACCGAGCACCGGGTGGCATACGACATCGAGGAGACCCAGCAACAGATGGCGGAGGCGGGGCTTCCCAGTATGTTGGGAACGCGGCTCAGTCTGGGCATATGAGCCGAATGATGGACGCGGTTGCCGTTGCGTACCTGCCCGGGGCGGCGCATACTTTCGCGAGCGTTCGACGCACGATGCTTCCAGCCAGTCGCACCAGGCCACGGATACATGCTTGATGTCAGTTCCTCCGCGAACGGTCGTCGTTCCCGTCACCGGCGGCACGGGTGATAAACGGATCCTTGATCTCCTTGGTAGGCTGCTCGAACGCACATCGACAAGCATCGTCTTGGTGTACGTGCTGGAGGTCATGCAGTCCATGTCTCTCGACGCCGAGCTCCCACAGGAGGTTAGCCATGGAGAGGGGGTCTTGGCGGAGGCGGAGCGATATGCCCAGGGGCAAGTGGCAAAGAACGTTCGATTGCAGACCGTCACGACGGAGATCCTGCAGGCTCGCGCCGCGGGTGCGGCGATCGTGGACGAAGCCATCGACCGCCACGCCGACGCCATCGCCATGTCCGCGTCGCTGAGAATCGTTCATGGCCGCGCTACCATAGGTGACACGAGCGATTACGTGCTCAAGAACGCCCCTTGTGAGGTTATTCTGGTGCGCGAACCGCTTGACTGACGACCTCGCGGAAATCTGAAGGAGATAGGCCGGCGGATGAAGGTCGTAATCATGGGCTGTGGACGCGTCGGCGCCCGCGTCGCCTCGAACCTGGTGAACAACGGGCATGATGTGTCGGTCGTCGATACCGATTCGCGGGCATTCCGAAGACTACCGCACGACTTTCGCGGGGATACGATCATCGGCACGGGCATCGACGAAGACGTCCTTCGCTCGGCGGGGATCGAGGATGCTACCGCCTTCGTCGCCGTCACCAACGGCGACAATCGGAACATCATGGCGGCCCAAGTGGCAAAGACGATCTTCAGGGTTCCGGAAGTGATCTGCCGCATCTATGATCCCGTCCGAGAAGATATGTATCGCCGCCTCGGGCTCTTCACCGTCTGTCCGACCACGACCATCTCCGCGATGATTCTCGATCACGTCATCGGGGCCGGTAGTACGTTGGGAAGCGAGACGTAAGCGATGTACGTCATCCTCGTCGGCGGCGGCAAAGTCGGTTACTACCTGACCAAGCAATTGCTGGAAGAAGGCCACGAAGTGCTGCTCATCGAGCGCAACGCCGCGAAGGTCGAGAACTTTGTCGAGCGATTCGGCGCCGTAGCCCTGGCTGGAGATGGAGCGGAAGCGGCGACGCTGGCCTCGGCCGGAGCCGCGCGCGCCGACGTGGTGATCGCCGTGACGGGTGACGATGAGGACAATCTCGTCGTCTGCCAGACCGCCCGCCAGAAGTTCCACGTCCAGAAGACGATAGCCCGCGTCAATAATCCAAAGAATGAGCAACTCTTCCGCCTTCTGGGCGTCGACGTCACCGTCAGCCAGACGAACTTCATCCTCAATCTGATCGAGCAGTCGATCCCGGACCGGCCATTCTTGCACCTCATGAGTTTGCGCCACGCCGATCTCGCCATCGTCGAAGCAAGGGTCAGCGGGACCTCCGTCGTGGCGCACAAGACGATCGGCGAGATCGATCTCCCGATGGATTGCGTCATCGCCGCGATCTCGCGGGGAACCCATGTGTTCGTGCCCTCCGGGACCACCCAGCTCGAGCCAGGCGACGACGTCATCGCAGTGACGCACCCCCGTGAAGAGGACGAGCTCCGACGGCTTCTCTGCGAAGAATGCTACCCGTGAGGCCGGATGATCGACCGCGACCGCGCCTTTGATGCCGACTGATGCCGACTAAGGGAAGATCCCACGCAGCCGGGTGAACTCGGCGACCCGGGCGATGGCCCGGACGAGCGCACCGGTACGCATATGCACGTCGTGCTCCCGTGCGGTCTGGTAGACGGACTGGAACGCCCGGCTCATGATCTTGCGCAGCCTCTCGTTCACCTCCGCCTCCGTCCAGGGGAACGCCTGAAGTGCCTGCACCCACTCAAAATAGGAGACCGTGACGCCTCCCGCGTTCGCCAAGATGTCGGGGAGAATGAACACACCGCGATCGTGCAGGATTTGGTCCGCGGCGGGTGAGGTCGGACCATTCGCCGCCTCGGCAATCAGCCGAGCCTGGATTTTGGGTGCGTTGTCATCGTCGATCTGATTCTCCAACGCTGCCGGGATGAGCACATCACACGGTAGAACCAGGACCTCGGCATTGGTCACCCGATCCGCGTTGACGTATCCGACGACGCTCCCGGTGCGCCGCTTGTAGGCGCTGACCGCGTCGAGATCGAGTCCGTTGGGATTGTAGATCCCTCCCTGCGAATCACTGACGGCGACAACTGATGATCCCTGCTCGGCCATCAAGCGAGCGGCTACCGAACCCGCGTTGCCAAATCCTTGCACGGCCGTGCGAGAAGCGGCTAGGTCGAGCCCCAGGACGCCGGCGGCTTCTTTAATGCCATAGACGCATCCGCGGCCGGTAGCCTCGTTGCGGCCCTCGGAACCGCCCAAGACCAATGGTTTCCCGGTCGTGACTCCCGGTACCGAATAACCGACCTGCATCGAATAGGTGTCCATGAGCCAGGCCATGACTTGAGGGTTTGTATTGACATCGGGAGCGGGAATATCCTTCGTCGGCCCGATCATGCCGGCGATCTCAGCCGTGTAGCGACGCGTCAAGTTCTGCAGCTCGCCCCGAGAGAGGAGCTTCGGGTTCACCCGAACGCCGCCTTTGGCACCGCCGAACGGCAGACCGACGACCGCGCACTTCCACGTCATCCACATCGCCAGCGCCCGGACCTCGGAGAGTGTGACATCCTGGTGGTATCGGATCCCGCCCTTCGTCGGACCAGGACCGCTGTTGTGCTGGACCCGGTGCCCGGTGAAGACTTGGACGGAGCCGTCGTCCATCTCCACCGGGAAATTGACCGTCAGCTCCGTCTGGCAGGAGCTCAAGATGCGACGCATGTCATCGTCGACACCTAGGACGTCCGCCGCTATCTGGAACTGCTCGACGGCGACATCGAAGAGGTCGGGTTCCTGCTCCACGGTAGGAGCAGGAAAGAGACGGTTGTTGGCGCCACTCCGCGCCACGGTGTCTACCACAACTGCCACGTTGTTTACCCCGTTTCGTTTTCCCGCCAAGGACCGTGATGCCTTGGCGCTCTTTTAGACCCTCGATTCCGCGGGACCACCCGCTAACGCGGCTTGCAGCTCCTTCCTGACCAGGTCGGGACTGGCGCGACCCCCTGTTCGCTTCATCGTTTCACCGATCAGGCGGCCAATAGCCGCCTGCTTACCACGACGATAATCCTCCACCGCCTCCGGAAAGGCGGCCATCACCGCCTCCACCGCGTCGACAATGGCAGAGTGGTCGTCCAGAACGAGCAGTGACAGACGCACCGCGCCATCGCGCGGCGACTCCCCGGGCTCCAGCGCCACGACGAGCTCTTTCGCCGCCCGGACCGTAATCTGCCGGGAATCGATCATGTCGAGCAGCTCGCGCAGTTGGTGCGCGGTAATGGGCAGCGTATCCGCCGGCGCGCCCCGCTGTGCCGAGATGCCGGCCAGGTCGTTGATGATCCAATTCGCCGCGGCGCGCGCTCGCTCGGGCGTTGGGTCGGACCCGACTGCCATTTCAAAGGTATCAGCGATGGGCCACTCCGCGGTAAGCAGCGCGGCGTCCGACTCTGACAGTCCATAGGCCCCGACGAACCGGCGCCTCCGCGCCAAGGGCAGCTCCGGCAGCGCCGCCCGCACCGCCGCGATGGTCGCCTCACCAACCTTCAGAGGAGGCAGATCCGGCTCCGGAAAGTAACGGTAGTCATGGGCATGCTCTTTGGTGCGCTGACCCACCGTGACTCCACGGTCCTCGACCCACCCCCGGGTCTCCTGGAGGATCGGCCTCCCAGCATCGAGCGCTTGACTCTGCCGTTGCTCCTCGAACTTGAGAGCGCGCTGGACCGCTCTGAACGAATTGAGGTTCTTGATCTCGACCTTGGCCCCCAGGCCCGGATCGCCCTTACGCCTCACCGACACGTTTGCGTCGCAGCGGAACGCTCCCTCCTCCATGTTCGCCGTGGATGCGCCGATGTATCGGAGCAGTTGGCGGAGGGCTTCCAGATAGTCCCGTGCCTCCTCCGGCGAACGCAGATCGGGCTCGCCGACGATCTCCATGAGGGGGACGCCGGACCGGTTGAGATCGACAAGGCTCTCTTCGATACCCGTGCCGGTCGACCGGTGGAGCAGGCGTCCCGTGTCCTCTTCCATGTGGACACGGATGATGCCGGCCGCGCGCTCCTCGCCCCCCGAGAGGAAACGGAGGCATCCGTCAACGCAGAGGGGAAGATCGTATTGCGAAATTTGATACCCCTTCGGCAAGTCGGGATAGAAGTAGCTCTTGCGGTCCTGTTTGCTGTAGTGAGGGATCGAGCAGCCGAGTGCCAGTCCGGTCGCCAGGACAAGCCTGACAGCGGCAGCATTCATGACCGGGAGAGCGCCGGGGAGCCCAAGACAGACGGGGCATGTCGAGCTGTTAGGATCTGTATCGGCGTAGACGGCGGGGCACCCACAGAACATCTTGCTCGCCGTGAGGACCTGCGCGTGAACCTCAAGGCCGATGACGATCTCGTACCCGGCGGATGATTCCATCTCGCTCGCCACCGCTCGTCCACCCCTCGTGTTCACCGTGGTCAAATCGCATCATCGTGCTCCCGATGAGCCACTGGGAATGCTACCACGCGGCGGTTTCCGACCTCTTGCGGGGCCCGGATCCGCCTACCCACTATGCTAAACTTCACGGTATATTGTGCGGTTTCTCACAGAATCTAATGCCCAGGTTAATGGCTGCATGCAGCTGGCGGGCGAGAAAGAGCAGAGCGCAGCCATGGTGGCGACGAGAACCGAGCAAAAGATGGTCACCGGCACGATCAACGGCCAGGAAATCACGGTCCCCGCGGGCACATACATCCTGGAGGCGGCCCGGCTCGCCGGCGTTGAGGTGCCAAACCTTTGTTATCAGCCACTGCTCCGGCCATGGGGATCATGCAGGATCTGCACCGTCCAGGTGCTCGGCAAACGCGGCGGCCTGATCGAGAGCTGCGCGACCCCGCTTGGCGAGGGGATGGAGGTCATCACCCACTCGCCTGAGGTCATCCAGGCTCGCCAGTACATTCTCCAGATGTATCTGATCGATCACGCGCTGGATTGCCCGGTCTGCGATGCGTCGGGCCAGTGCTATCTGCAGGATAATACGTATCTCCACAACATCAACGCCAACCCCTACCGGCGGCCGAAGCTGGCCCAGGCATACGAGCATTTCAGCGAGACCATCGACTACAAATGGGATCGCTGCATCATGTGTAGCCGCTGCACCCGTGTCTGCGACGAGGTGATCGGGGTCACGGCGATCGAGGTTGCCAGCCGGAGCCTGGAGGCGACGATCGCACCCGCGTTCGGCATCGACCTGAGCGACACGACCTGCACGAATTGTGGGATGTGTATCGCCGTTTGCCCGGTCGGGGCGCTGACGGATCGCCACTTCGCGCAGCATCCGTGGGAAGTGGATACGACCGCGACGATCTGCGGGTTCTGTGACGTAGGATGCACGCTCAACGTGGAGACGAATCGTGGTTTGGTGCGTCGCACTTCCCACCTCTGGGAGCAGGGCGTCAACCATGGCTATACCTGCGAGCGTGGCAAATGGGGACACGAGGAGATCCAGAGCGCCGAGCGATTGTTCTATCCACTTGTCGGCGAGGAGCGCGGTGAGAGCTACGAGACAACCTGGGATGAGGCGATCAACCTCGCCGTCGAGACGCTGGCGCATCACCAGGGTGGCCGGTTCGCGGCTCTCGCGAGTCCCGACGCGACGAACGAAGATGCCTACCTCATGCAGCAGTTCACCCGGGCCGTCATGGGCTCGAACAACATTGACCGCCTGCTGACCCCGAGCCAGACCGCCGTTGAGCGTGCCGTCCGAAAGACACTGGGCAGTGATGTCGCGGCGACCAATAACATGCAGGAGCTCTTCACCGACGTGAGTGCCGCCCTTGTGATCGGACCCGATATCGGAAAGACCGAGCCGATCACCTCCTACTGGCTCTACCACGCGCGGCACTACCGCGAGGCGCGCATCGTGGTGATCAGCCAGGACGAGTATCCGTTGTGCCACCGCGCCGAGCTCTGGCTCCGGCCGAAGGCTGGAACGATGGCAACGCTCTTGAACGGCATCGCCGCGCACATTCTCGGTCAAGGGCTTGGCGATCCGGCGCTTCAGGGCCAAGCGGGGTTTGATGACTGGCGAGCATCGCTCAGCGAGTTCGATCCGGCGACGGTCGCCGACGTGACCGGTGTTCCCCTTGAGGAGCTGCAGTTGGCCGCGGAGATCTACGCGACGGGAGGGCTTGGAGCCGGATCAGAGCGCCCCGGCGCGGGCTATCCCCCGGCGGTGATTTATCAGACGGCGGCCCATATCGGAGCGCCGGGTGTTTCCGGCAGCGATGGCGATCCGCGTGAGATCGCGACCGCCTGCGCAAACCTCACCACGCTGACAGGCAACGTGGGCCGCGCGGGTGGCGGCCTGATGAGCCCGCGAGGTCCGGCGAACTACCAGGGCGTTACCGATATGGGCGCTCATCCTGCCTTCCTCCCGGGCGGCGAACATGTGACCGCCGATGCCGCTCGCCGCCGATTCGCGGAGGCATGGCTGCCGCGTTGGGCCGAACGGGCGAAGACGCGCAACGGCTTTGTGCCGGTGCGCGACCTTCCCGCCGGGCAGGGGCTCTCGCTCGATGAGCTGCCCGCGGCCATCGAGCGCGGGGAAATCACCGCGATGCTGATCGAGGGCACCATGGCGGGGCGTCGCCGTCCGATCCACGACCGTCTCTATGCCGCGTTGGCCAAGCTCGACTTCTTGGTCGTCATCGACGCGTACCCCTCACCCCTGACGGAGCTCGCGCACGTGGTGTTACCGAAGTCACTCTACCTGGAGAAGGACGGCACGTTCACGAACTTCGACCGGACTGTCCAGCGGGTGCGGTCCTCCGTTCCGGCGATGGGTGAGGCAAGGGCGGTCACGGAAATCATTGCCGCGCTCGCCACACGGTTCGGCTATGGACTTGATTCGAGTCACCCGGCCCAGGTCATGGCGGAGATTGCTCAACTCGTTCCTCAATACGGCGGCGTCACTTACGCTCGGCTGGAACGCGGTGGCCTTGTCGTTCCGGTCGAGAGCGTCGCGGCGAAGGGCACTCCAGTCCTGAACGGCAGCGGCCATCCCTCCGGCGGCCTATCCATTCGACTCGCACCAATTGCCTCCGCTTCCCGGGCATCCTAAGGGCCGGAGCGGAGAAAGGACGCATACGATGTTCGACGAGATCAAGGGCTTTGGCGTCACCTTACGTCGCGCCTTTCGCCCGACCACGACGACTGAATATCCTGAGGAGACCCGGCCGCTGGCCGACCGATTCCGGGGCCTCCCGTCCCTCCGCACCGATCCAGAGACGGGAGAGGCCCTCTGCGTGGCATGCGGTCTCTGCGCCCGGATCTGCCCGACCACATGCCTGGAGATGCACGTCATCCCATCCGAAGAGGGTGACCGCGAGCTGGGCGAATTCATCCTCCGGTCCGGCCGCTGTCTGTTCTGTGGCTTCTGTGCTCAGGTCTGCCCGGTCGACGCGATCACGATGAGCCACGAGAACCAGCTAACGGTCCCAGACCGAGACGGCCTGATCTACACCAGGACGGAGCTCGCCACGTTCGGTGCCCAATCCCCCATTTGGTGGGAGAGCGGTTCGGGACTGGATGTCGACACCCGGCGTCCTGAAGACGGGCGGTACGACCGGTTCCGGGAAACGGCCGCCGGCACCAGCTACCCGGAGCGGTAGGTTACGAGGTCGGCGCAACCTCCGGCGTCGCATGCCCGATCAGCCCCCGGAGGGTTGCCAGGTTCCGAACGTCGTGTTCGCCGTTGTCGCCTTTTTCCGTCTCCAAGAGCGCGGGAACGGACCGGAGACGCGGGTCGTTGACGACGCTCCGGAAGCCCTCCAATCCTATTTCGCCTTGGCCGATGTGCTGGTGACGGTCTTTTCTGCTGCCGGCAGGATGCTTACTATCGTTGACATGAATCGCCCGGAGCCGCTCGAGGCCGATGCTCCGGTCGAATGACTCCATCGTCGTGGCATAGCCCTCCGGCTCGCGAAGGTCATACCCGGCTGCGAAGACGTGGCACGTATCGAGGCAGACGCCCACTAGTTCCTGGTCGCGCGTAATGGCCATGATCGCCGCGATCTCATCGAAGCTGGCGCCGAGGGTGGTTCCCTGGCCGGCGGTCGTTTCCAGCAGCGTCATCGTTTGATTATCGGGCAGCGCATGATGAATGGCATCGAGCGCGGCGGCAACGCGCCGCACCCCGACCTCCGTTCCGGAACCAACGTGCGCCCCGGGGTGAACGACAAGGTACGGAACATCGAGGAGCCGGCAGCGCTCAAGCTCGTCCTGAAACGCCTCCATCGATTTATGCCACAAGAGATCATCCGGGCTGGCCAGGTTGATCAGGTAGGACGCGTGTGAGATGATCGCGGCGCGATTGAACCCCAAGGCCTCCCGCTGTTCACGGAAACGACGGATGTTGTCAGGATCCAGTGGCTTCGCCACCCACTGACGGTCGTTCTTGGTGAAGATCTGACAAGCGGTCATCTGGATCTCGGCCGCCCGTTCTAGGGCGAGATGGACGCCTCCCGCTATCGACATATGAGCGCCCAGCTGCATGATTCTCTCCGGATCTAACTTCAAAGACGAGACCGCCGCGACGGTGCGCTTTGATAGTATGCTCCACGGCGGCCAGCAATCCGGCAGCCCCTGGAAACGTCCGCGGTCGGTGGCCGCGTCCCCGTGGGTGGAGATCTATGCCCAACGCCGCTGAAGATCATCCGCACCTATCGCTGGTCATCCCCGCCTACAACGAAGCACGGCGGCTCGAAGCATCGCTCCGAGCGGCGCTCACGTTCCTTGACGAGCAACCGTATTCGACGGAGCTCATTCTCGTCGATGACGGAAGCACCGACGGCACGACCGGCCACGCGAGGCTCATCATAGGCGACCGTCCGGATGCCAGCGTGTTGACGACCGTCCACGGTGGGAAGGCGCGAGCCGTCCGGGCCGGAATGCTGGCGGCCCGGGGCGAGCTGATCGCCTTTTCCGACATTGATCTGGCGACCCCGCTCGAGTATCTGGACGATCTCCGCGCTGCCGTGCTCCAGAGCTGCGAGATCGCGATCGCATCACGCGAGGGCATCGGCGCGCATCGCGTCGACGAACCCATGTATCGCCATGTGATGGGGAGGCTCTTTAATCTGCTCGTCCGCCTGACGGTCCTTCCCGGCATTGACGACACCCAATGCGGCTTCAAGATGTTCCGCCGCGACGCGGCGCGTAACATACTCGCTCGCGCACGCCTCTACACCGATCCCGCCGCGAAGGTGAGCGGACCGCGGGTAACGGCGTTCGACGTGGAGATGCTCGTCATCGCCAAACGCCAGGGTTACCGGGTCTGCCCGATCCCCGTGGTCTGGACAGCCGGCGAGCAGAGCAAAGTCAGCCCGATCAGGGATACATTACAGAACTTCTCCGATGTCATGCACGTACGTCTTCACGACTGGAGAGGGCATTATTCGTAAACAAGTGACAGCACCTGGACCACTCACCCTCGGTGGAAAGCGCATCGGGGCCACTGTTTGTCGGAGCGTGACCACCGCCAGCAATCAACGCGGCGCTGGCAGAGTAGACTTTCTGTATACTCGCCGACCAACAGCAGCGCCACGCACCTGGAGGATTTCCCGCGTGGCGAGGCGCATAGAGACTGCCTGGGGAGTAATACTGAGTTAACGGGAGACGCGGTGGACGACCTTGCAAGCAGGTTGAGCCGGATCGCCGACGCCTGCGCAGGCGACCTCGAGAATATCGAGGCGGCCTTGGCGCGAGCCGACGAGGAGCTGACAAGCTTGATCGCGCGCACCGTCCGCGAGCGAGATCGCCTGCAGGGATTCGTGGAAGAGTTCGCCTTGATGGGAGGCGCGGACGCGTTCCCCACGGGGCGCCGCCGGTCAGACACGCGCATGGACGGCATCGTCGCGGGTCGGCAGGCATTGGAGGAAATCGATCATTCGCTTCGACGGGCAACCGCGCTACGAGCAAACGTTGATCTGGGGCTTCAGGTCATCAAGCGCTGTGCCGAGCAGTTGCGCGGCGAGAACGCGTTTGAAAACCCGTTCGATGCGGACGACCTCCGATTGCAACTGGCGATGAACACGGCCCGCGAGGACGAGCGCCGGAGGCTGGCACGCGAGATCCACGATGGCCCGGCCCAGGTTCTCGCGAACGCAATCTTCGGCGTTGAGATCGCTGAACAAGTGAGCCGCCGATCGCCCGAGAATGTTGTCGACGAGCTGAAGGGACTGCGAGCGCTTCTGAGAGATGGCGTTGCCGAGGTGCGACGGTTCATGTTTGATCTCCAGCCGACGATGCTTGCCGATCAGGGCCTGGTTCCGACCTTACAGCGCTACGTCGCGGACTTCAATCGGTTCTTCGGAAAACAGGTCGAGCTCGACCTTCGAATGAGCGGCACCCAACTCAGCCCGGACCGGGAGCTCACCATCTTTCGCACGGTCCAGGAGGCATTACAAAACTTCCAAAAACACGCGAAGGTCGATCAGGCGTCTGTCAGCCTCCTGAGCGACCACGACCAACTTGAGCTCGTCGTCCGCGATTCTGGGAAGGGCTTTCAGCCTGACGCGGTCCAGACCTTTCAGTCCGGTGGCTCCGGACTGAAAGGAATGCGGGACCGAGCATCGTTGATTGGCGCGGATATCATGGTCGTGAGCGCGCCAGGCAAAGGAACGGAGATCCGTTTGGCGCTCGCGCGGCGTCCGCATGCCGGTGAAAGGGAGAGGGCATGAGCGACGGGGAGCGCAGGCGGGGATCGTCGATGAATCGGACCCAGATCATGATCGTGGACGACCATCCCCTGTATCGGAGGGGTGTCCGATGGAGCATCGAAAATGAGCCGGATCTCCTCGTCGTGGGCGAGGCCGGGGACGGAGCGAGCGCCGTCCAGCAGATTGACCTGCTCGTTCCCGATGTGGTGCTGATCGACATCAACATGCCGGTGATGAGCGGGTTGGAAGCCACGCGTATCATCAAACGGCGCCATCCTCAGACGGGCGTCGTCATCTTGACGATGCACGAGGATGATGAGCAGCTCTTTCATGCGATCCGCGTTGGCGCGTCCGCGTACAGCACCAAGGATGTTGAGTCAGACCAGTTGATCCACCTGATTCGACGTGTGGCGCGCGGGGAATATCTCATCAACGAGAATGTGCTCTCGCGGCCCTTTGTCGCATCACGGGTCTTGGATCAGTTTCGGGAGCTTTCTCAAGTCGACACCCCCGCACAGAGCGTGTTCTCTCCTCTCACGCCGCGAGAGGTCGAGATTCTCGATTGCGTCGCGCAGGGGAACAGCAACAAGGAGATCGCCCGGATCCTCGACATTTCGGATCAGACGGTCAAGAACCACATTACATCGATCCTCCGCAAACTGGCAGTCAATGATCGGACCCAAGCGGTGATCTACGCGCTACGCCATGGCTGGATCACCCTGGATGATGAATAGGCCGCCGCGCTAGCGCCGGGCGAACTGCCGGGCGAGCTCCTCTCGTGTAAGTTGGAGCATGGTAGGACGGCCGTGCCCGCATGCGCGGGGTTGGTTGGAGCGCTCAAGATCGGCAATGAGCTCGCGCATCTCCTCGAGCGACAAACTCTGCCCAGCGCGGATCGACGTGTGGCAGGCGGCGCTAATCGCGACGGACTCCAGCCACGACTGACCGGTGCCGCCCTCGACAAGATCGCGGAGAATCGCTCGCAAGCGGCCAGCGAGGTCTCCACCGAGTGCGACCGCAGGTACCGCGCGCACGAGGACAGCTCCCTCACCGAACGACTCGATCTCGTAGCCAATCGCGGTGAGCTCCGCAGCGGAACGCTCCCACATCGCGAGCTCGTCAGGCGCGAGCTCCACGATCAGCGGGTCGAGGAGCGGCTGCTGATCAACCGAGCGATTTGCTAGCTGGGTCATAATCCGCTCAAACAACACCCGCTCGTGCGCGGCGTGCTGATCGACTAGGTACATCCCCTCTGGCCCTTCAGCGATGATGAAACTGGCCCCGACCTGTCCTAGAACGCGCAGTATGGGAACGCCCGCGGTGGGACCGGACGGCGCCTCAGTCGCTTCGTGGTCGTCCGCATCAGGCCGCTCAATGCGGCTCGGAATGGAGACGGTCGTCAGTCCAAGCCGGCTTTGCTCGCTGTCTTGCCGCTTCGGCTCCCACTGGATCACCGGCAGATCGACGCGGGGTGCCCGTGAGAGCGCGGCGTGGGCGGTCCGCTGCACAGCCCGGCAAACCGCCCGCTCGTCACGGAACCGCACCTCGGCCTTGGTCGGATGGACGTTGACGTCAACATCGGCCGGGTCGACCTGAATCCGTATCAGCGCAACCGGGTGCCGGCCAACCATGATGAGACTGTGGTACGCCTCCTCCAGGGCAAAGTTGAGTGCCCGGTTTTGCACCCACCGGCCATTCACCATGAAGTGCATACCTTGCCGATGCGATTTGGTCAGCGATGGAACCCCGATCCAGCCAGTGACCGATACCCCTAACACCGCCGCGCCATCATCGAGCGTTTTCAACTCCAAGAGATCTCGGCCATAGTCGGAACCGTAGACTCCAACCGCCGCGGCCACGAAATCCCCCGCGCCATCGGTCGTGAAACTGGATCGCCCCTCCTGGCTCAGGGAGAACCGGACGTGAGGATAGGCGGCAGCGTAAGCGCCGACCGCCCGGGTGATATAGGTCGATTCGGTGCTAGCCTGCCGTAGGAATTTCCGCCTCGCCGGCACGTTGCCGAAGAGGTCGCGCACGGTCACGGTCGTGCCGAACGGTGCCGCGACCGATTGGATCGGAGCCACGGTCCCGTACTCGACATCCACCATCGCACCGGTGGCGCAGCCAGCCGCACGCGTCCGCATGGTGAAGCGGGAAACGGCCGCGATGCTCGGCAGGGCTTCGCCACGGAAACCTAACGTCGCAAGCGTCAGCAAGTCCTCGAATCGCTCAAGTTTCGAGGTGCCATGCCGTTCCAAGGCACGCGACAACTCTTCGGAGCGTATGCCTGAGCCATCATCGGAGACCTCGATGCTCGTTGAGCCACCACCCTCAATCGAGATGTCGATGTTCTTGGCACCCGCATCCAGAGCATTTTCCAGGAGCTCTTTGACGACTGAAACTGGACGCTCAACCACCTCACCAGCGGCAATCTTCCCGATGGTCTCTTCATTCAGTCGTTGGATGAGCATGGCACCGATCACGTCAGGATCCACGACCGCCAGCGTTCACGGACATCGCTCATTATACCGTCGCTCTTCGCCGGCTGCCGTCGCGCGGTCAAACCGGAATCCCTCCCCGGTGCGCCGAGACGGCCTTGCTATTGCCGTCGAAGAACCGCCAGGGGAACTCGGTGCCGTCGCGAATGCCGACCCTGCCGCTCTCACATATCCGCTCTGGACGGTCGCCCATCGCCAGCATGAAGCGGCTGCCGCTGATCATCTCCTCACCATGGTCGGCAGCGGTAATACCTGTGGCCCGGCAGGTTAGCCCTGGCCCGGCGCAGAGCCGTTGATCCGGCACCGGGCCGCGCCGCTCACGCAAGATCTCGACACCGGCGAGCGGTTCCAACGCACGGATGAGGACGGCTCCTACGGCCCCATCGACCTTTGCGACGACGTTCAGCATAGTATGCAAGCCGTAGGACGTGTAGACGTAGGCCCGCCCGGATTCACCCCACATGGCGGCGACCAACCCGGTTCGCCGTTTCGCGGCATGGGACGCCGGGTCGTCTGGGCCAGCATACGCCTCCGTCTCGACGATCCTGCCGACGATGGCGCCCTGAGGATCGCGAATCAGGAGCAGGCAGCCAACCAAGTCCCTAGCCACCTCGACGGTGGGCCGGATCAAGAACGACCGCCGCATCAAGTCGGCGTCAAAGCCCGGCGGCCATCTCTCAATCATCTACGACCCGAGCGCCTGGAGTCGCTCCTGGAGGATCACGACCTGTTCGCGGGAGGTAGCGAGCCTGCGGCGCTGGACCTCAACGACGGCTTGCGGCGCTCGAGATACGAACGCCTTGTTATCCAACTGGGCAAGCGCTCGGTCTTGCTCAGCCTGCGCTTCCGCGATCTCTTTTGTGAGCCGTTCTCGCTCTGCCACGAGATCGACGATGCCGGTCAGCGGTAGCGCGGCCACGGCCTCGCCGGCGACCACCAGCAGCTCGTCGCCACCCGCCTCGGGCCTGACCTCGACGAAGCGCAGCTGGTCCTTCCCGACCCTCGCCAGGAACGCTAGCTCCCCTGCTGACTCGCGGAACGCGGTCGCGAAGCGGCCGCCATAGACATCCGCGGCGATCCAGCGACCTGGCTCGACTCCGGCTTCGGCGCGAGCATTGCGGATGGAACGCACCAGATCGATCAGCGCGCCGAATGCCTCCTCGGCCTCCTCATCTCGCGGGGACGGCTCTAGCCATGGAGCCACCATGATGCTCTGTCCTTGGTGAGGCAACGCTCGCCAAATCGCCTCCGTCAGGAACGGCATGAAGGGGTGGAGCAAGCGAACCGCGCGTTCCAGCACGTAGGCGAGCGTCGCCGCGACTATGCCTTCGTCGTCGGGGGATCCGCCCTGACGGACTTTCGCCGCCTCGATGTACCAGTCGCAGAGTTCCGACCACACGAAATCTTGGATTTGTCGTCCCGCCTCACCGTAGAGATGGCTCTCAAGGAGTCGCGTGGCTTCCGCGTTCACCGTATCCAGCCGGCTCAATATCCAGCGGTCCGCCAGTGCGGTCGGCTCCGGCCGGACCGGTCCTTCCTCATCCAAGGCGATGGGGGACCGCTCGAACCATCGCAGCGCGAAGCGCGTCGCGTTCCAGAGCTTGTTGGCGAAGTTGCGTGCCGACTCCACCCGCTGGAGGCTGAGGCGCATGTCGTTGCCGGGCGCCGCTTGGGTCAGCAGCGTGAAGCGCAGCGCGTCGGCGCCGTACGTCGCGGCGATCTCGGTCGGGTCCTGGACGTTTCCCTTCGTCTTACTCATGCGCGCACCCTCGGCATCGCGCACCGTGCCGTGCAGATAGACGGTATGGAACGGCACCTCGTTCATGATCTCGATGCCGAAGAAGACCATCCGGGCCACCCAGAAGAAGAGGATGTCGTAGCCGGTTTCCATCACCGACGACGGATAGAACCGCCTTAAGTCGGGGGTGTCGTCGGGCCAGCCGAGCGTCGAGAACGGCCAAAGACCCGAGCTGAACCACGTATCCAAGACGTCGGGGTCCTGCTCGACCGCACCTCCGCAGGCCGGACACTGGTCGACGGTTTCCTCGACGGAGACCGTTATCTCCCCACAGGCTGAGTCCTGACAGTACCAGACGGGAATGCGATGCCCCCACCAGAGTTGTCGGGAGATGCACCAGTCGTGGATATTCTCCAGCCAGTTGAGGTAGACGCCCCGGAAGCGGTCCGGCACGAACTCGATGCGTCCGTCTTTAGCCACCTCCACCGCCGGCTTCGCCAGGGGAGCCATCTCGACGAACCACTGCTTGCTGATCAGCGGTTCGACCACCGTGTCGCATCGTTGACAATGCCCGATGGCGTGCTGATGCGGTTTGGTTTCCACTAACGCGCCCAGCCGCTCCAGCTCGGCGACCACGGCGGCCCGCGCCGCGGCAGTCGCTTGCCCAGCGAAGGGGCCAGCAGCAGCATTCATGGTGCCGTCGAGGTCCATGACGGTAATGAACGGCAGGCCATGCCGGCGACCGATTTCAAAGTCATTGGGATCGTGCGCGGGCGTCACCTTCACCGCGCCGGTCCCGAACGCCGGATCGACTGCCTCGTCGGTGACCACCGGAATGCGCCGGCCTAGGATCGGGAGGATGACATGCTTCCCGATCAGATGACGGTATCGCTCGTCGTCGGGGTGGACCGCGACCCCGGTATCGCCCAGCATCGTCTCTGGGCGAGTCGTCGCGACGACGATCTTCTCGCCTCCAGCGTCTTCAACCGGGTAAGCGAGATACCAGAGCGACGACGCCTCGTCCCGATAGACGACCTCCAGGTCGGAGAGTGCGGTACGGCAGCGTGGGCACCAGGAGATGAGGCGCTCGCCCCGGTAGATGAGTCCTTTGTCGTAGAGGTGCTTGAAGACATGGCGCACCGCCCGCGACGGACCGGGGTCCATGGTGAAGGCGAACCGAGACCAGTCGCACGAGGCGCCGAGGAGTTTGAGCTGTTCCCGGATGCGTCCGCGATAGCGGTTCATCCAGTCCCAGACGCGATCGAGAAATGCCTCGCGGCCCAGGTCGTGCCGCGTCAGCCCCTCGGCGGCCAGCTCCTTCTCCACCACCCATTGCCCGGCGATACCGGCGTGATCGGCACCAGGGATCCAGAGCGATGGATCGCCTCGCATCCGATGCCAGCGAATCATGAGATCTTCGAGCGAAACGAACAACGCGTGACCGATGTGGAGCTCGCCGGTCACGTTCGGTGGCGGCATCACGATCACGAACGGGGGCCGATCGCTCTCCGACGGCTGAAAGTAGCCGGACTCATCCCACCAGTCGTACAGTCCGCGCTCGATCGCGGCCGGGTCGTACGCCTTGGCTAGCTCTTGTCGTTCCGCTGCGGTCGGGTTCATGCTCGTCACCATGGTGTCCGCCTTTGTCGTTGATCCGCCGGTGCGACGGTCGTTACGCGGGCACGAAAAACCCGCCCCGCGCTTCCGCGCAAGGACGGGTCACCCCGCGGTACCACCTTGCTTCAGCCAGCCGTCAGAGGACGGCGTGCCACACTCGTTCGCGCGCTATCGGGCGCAACCCGGACATGGTTACACACGGACCCTGGCCGCTTCACCCCGTCGCCTCGGAGGGGACTTCGACATTCGCGCTTCCGCTTGGGGCTCTCAGTCAATGACCCCGATCCCTGTCGGCCGCCTCAATGCCTACTCTGCCTCGTCGCCAGCTTCTCAACAGCCATTGTGCCGCCGGCCATGAGTTCTGTCAATCTCGGCCGTGGTGTACTCGAGACGGTTAACGCGATCAGTCGTCCGCTATGAGGGAGCGGCAGCCTCGGGTGACGAGAGCAGAAGCGCATGCCAAGACCGGGTGTACGTCCACACCGCGGCATGGTATCATTCCTTGTTGCAGCACACATGTTCGGCGTGATCTCAGGCCCCTTCTCTTCGACGCTACTAGGACAGGCTGATGCCCCAGCAGGACTACCTTATTGTCCGCGGCGCTCGCGAGCACAATCTCAAGAACATCGACGTCCAAATCCCTCGCGACAAGCTGATTGTCTTCACAGGACTCTCAGGGTCGGGAAAGTCGTCGCTGGCCTTCGACACGATCTTTGCCGAGGGGCAGCGTCGTTATGTCGAGTCCCTCTCCGCCTACGCGCGGCAATTCCTTGGCCAGATGGAGAAGCCGGACATCGACCACATCGAGGGCCTGTCTCCCGCGATCTCTATTGACCAGAAAGGAACCAGCCGCAACCCGCGGTCAACTGTCGGCACGGTCACTGAGATCTACGACTATATGCGCCTCCTCTTCGCGCGCGTGGGTCGCCCCCACTGCCCAGTCTGTGGACGGCCGGTGATTCAGCAATCGGTTCAGCAGATGGCGAAGCAGGTGCTTGCGTTGGAGGACGGGACGCGCCTAATGATCCTGGCGCCCGTGATTCGAGACCGCAAAGGCGAGCACGCCGGTATCTTCGACGAGATTCGCCGGGGCGGGTTCGTGCGGGTCCGGGTGGATGGCCAGGTTCGCGACGCCGATGAACAGATGGATCTCAACAAGAACAAGAAGCACACCATCGAGGTCGTGGTGGACCGGCTCGTGATCCGGCATGACGGAGGTATCTCGGCCGACGATCATCCAGACCGGCTGCGGGTAATCGAGTCCCTGGAGACGGCGCTGCGGATTGCCAACGGCATCGCGATTGCTCAGGTCGTCGACGGTGAGGCTCTCACCTTCTCCGAGCAATTCTCCTGCCCGGTCCACGGCGTCGTCGGGCTAAGTGAGATCGAGCCGCGCAACTTCTCCTTCAACTCTCCCCATGGGGCGTGCCCGACGTGCAGCGGGCTCGGCACCACGATGGAGTTCGACGCCGACTTGGTGATCCCGAATCGAGGTCTGACCATTGGCGAAGGCGCGATCCAACCGTGGGCGAGGACGACGAAAGACAGCCAGTCTTGGTACGACGCCTTGCTTCGGGCCATCAGTGAGCGGTACCGCATCCCGCTTGATCGTCCAGTTTGCGAATTGGCTCCGGAGCATATTGCCATTCTGCTCTACGGCAATAACGGCGAGCGCCTATCGGTGCGGCACACGACCGCCAAGGGCCGGGCGAAGTCATACGATGTCGCCTTCGAGGGCGTGATCCCACACCTCAAGCGTCGCCACGCCGCCACGTCGAGCGAATATATGCGGGAGGAAATGGAGCGCTACATGGCGGCGCGCCCATGTCCGACGTGTCATGGCGCCCGGCTCAAGCCGGAGATCCTGTCCGTGCTCATCGAGGGACGCTCTATTGTCAATCTCACCAGCGACCCCATCCGCTCGCTTCGCGACTGGTTCGTCCGCCTGGCCGGCGAAGGTGACGGCGCGGGCTCGAACCTGACGGAGCGAGAGCAATTGATCGCCCGCCAGATCCTCAAGGAGATCCGGGAACGGCTCGGATTCCTCGTGGATGTCGGGCTGGACTACCTGACGCTCGATCGGTCGGCGAATACCCTGTCCGGCGGTGAAGCACAGCGCATCAGGCTGGCGACGCAGATCGGCTCCAGCCTGATGGGGGTCCTCTACATCCTGGACGAGCCGAGCATCGGCCTGCATCAGCGGGACAATGCCCGGCTAATCAAGACGTTGCTCCGCCTCCGCGATCTGGGGAACACCTTGATCGTCGTCGAGCATGATGAGGACACGATGCGCGCGGCCGACTGGGTCGTCGATATCGGCCCCGGCGCCGGAGCTCACGGGGGGCACGTCGTCGCCGAGGGAACGCTGGCGGACATCGCACGGGCTCCCGAATCGATCACCGGTCAATACGTGAGCGGGCGGCGCGCGATCCCCACTCCCGGGACCCGGCGCACAGGCAATGGCAAACACCTGATTCTGCGAGGAGCAACGGGAAATAACCTCAAGAACGTGGACGTGCGGTTTCCACTCGGGACATTCATCTGCGTGACGGGAGTGTCGGGCTCCGGCAAGAGCTCACTCGTCACCGATACCCTCTATCCACGGCTCGCGCAGGAGCTCCATCGGGCGCGGAGCCGGCCGGGGCCTCACGCCGCCCTGGAAGGAATCAAGCATCTCGACAAGGTGATCGACATTGACCAGAGCCCCATCGGCCGAACACCGCGGTCCAACCCAGCGACCTACACCGGCGTCTTCACGCCGATTCGAGAGCTCTTCGCCTCGATGCCGGAGTCGAAGGCGCGCGGCTACGCGGCGGGGCGATTCTCGTTCAATGTCAAAGGTGGACGCTGCGAGGCATGCCGGGGCGAGGGCATCATCCAGATCGAGATGAACTTCCTGCCCGATGTCTACGTGCCATGCGAGGTCTGCAAAGGCAAGCGGTACAACCGCGAGGCGCTGGAGGTCACGTACAAAGGCAAGAGCATCGCCGACGTGTTGGACATGACCGTCGCCGAGGGGCACGAGTTCTTCCGGAACATCCCGAGCATCGCCAACAAGCTCGCCACGCTGAACGACGTCGGGCTCGGCTACATCCATCTTGGACAACCGGCCACGCAGCTCTCCGGCGGTGAGGCACAGCGGGTCAAGCTGGCCTCCGAGCTGGCTCGCCGGGCTACGGGCCGCACCATGTACATCCTCGACGAGCCGACGACCGGGCTGCACTTTGCCGACATCGAGCGGTTGTTAGGGGTATTACAACGGCTGACAGACGGTGGCAACACCATCCTGGTCATCGAGCATAACCTGGACGTCATCAAGTCGGCGGACTGGGTAATCGACTTGGGACCAGAGGGCGGCAGTGGTGGTGGCGAGGTCATCGCCGAGGGTACCCCCGAAGAGATCGCCAACGCGTCGCATTCGTTCACCGGCGAGTACCTGAAGCCGATCGTGGGCATGGCCTCCCTCGCCGCGGACTAGGCGGCGCGCCTCGAGAGCAGCGCCAAGAATGTGAAAGCAGCGTTACGGTTTACGCGCGGAATTCGGCTGACTGGCGATTCACGACCTTCGCTGGTACCATACGGCTAGTTTCGGATGAGTTGTTCGTGGTTGCATCCGGAGCCTCGTGCGAAGGTCCCATCGGCAACCCTGATCCCAGCGAGGGTAGAGGCAGGGTGAATAAAGCCGTTCTCGTGCTCAATCAGAATTATGAGCCGCTCAACGTGTGCAACGCGCGTCGTGCGATCGTGATGGTCTTTGACGGCAAGGCGGAGGTCCTGGAGGAGTACCCGCTCACCGTTCGCTCGACGAGCCGAATCTTCCCTTTTCCGTCCGTGATCCGGATGACCTACCTCATCCGGAGACCTCGCCCCAGGGTCAAGCTTACCCGGCGCGAGATCTTTATCCGCGACGGATTCACCTGCCAGTACTGCGGGCGGAACAGTCACGACCTCACGATCGACCACGTCGTACCGCGCTCGCGAGGCGGTGGTCACACATGGGAGAACCTGGTCTCCGCCTGCAAGAGCTGCAACCACCGGAAGGGTGGAAAGTCGCCGCAACAGGCGCGGATGGCGCTCCGGACCGATCCGAAGGAGCCGCGCGCGGGGATGTACTACACCATCGAGCGACGACTCGATAGCTCCGTTACCGACTCTTGGTGGAAGTTCTTGCCGGGTTTTCAACTCATCGGCGCCACGAGTCGAGAGCCGCTTGCCCCTACGGGCTAAGCGAGGCCATCAGCTATCTCTCCATCGTTCCGTTATCCACGTTCGGCGCGCGGATGGCTGATGCGGCGAAAGGACAACAGCCCTCGTGATCGATCTCCGGCTCATCCGTGAGCAGCCTGATGCTGTCCGTGCGGCGATAGCCAAGCTCCATACCGAGGCGCCGATTGATGAAATCCTCGAGCTGGACAAGCGGCGCCGGCGGACCCTGACGGGAGTCGAGGCGCTAAAGGCCGAGCGAAACGAGGGTTCGAAGCTCGTCCAGCGGGCGAAGGATCCCGGTGAGCGGCAGTCGCTCATCGAGAACCTGCGCACGCTCGGCGACCGCATCGACGTGCTGGACCGGGAGGAGAAGACGATTGAGCGCAAGCTCCACGCGCTTCTGCTCCTGGTGCCGAACCTGCCGGCTGAGAACGTTCCCGTCGGCGCGAGCGAAGATGAGAATGTCGTCGTGGCGGAGCACGGGCGGCGTCGGGACTTCGGCTTCGTACCCAGACC
>DASYWB010000204.1:0-2977 GCA_035936495.1 Thermomicrobiales bacterium | reverse complement strand
TCGCTGAGCGGGACCATACGGCCGCCGGTCGCTTCCTCTATGGGGTCACCACGACCGGAATCTACTGCAAGCCGGGTTGTTCCTCGCGCAAGCCACGCCGTCAGAACGTCCGCTTCTTCGTGAGCTGGGCCGAGGCCGAGCGGGCAGGGTTTCGACCGTGCCGGCGTTGCCGCCCTGATCTGAATGTCGTTTCCGATTGGGGAGGGGAGGCTGTCGCCCGTGCCCGCGAGTTGCTCGATCAGACGGAAGAGCCGCTTTCGCTAACGGAGCTGGCAACCGCAGTCGGGCTCAGCCCCTCCCACCTTCACCGGCGCTTCAGCCGTGAGGTCGGCATGTCGCCCAAAGCCTACGCCGCAGCCCTGCGCCTCCGACGCCTCCAGGCCGAGCTTCGCGATGGGCAGAGCGTCACCAGGGCGATCTACGCGGCGGGATTCGGATCGAGCAGCCGCTTCTACGGCGGCGACGCCCAAGCGCTCGGCATGCCGCCCGCTACCTACCGGGCCGGTGGCGACGGCGTCGAGATCCACTACGCTGTGCATCGTTCACCGCACGGGCCGATGCTCGTCGCGACGACTGACAAGGGGCTCTGCGCGGTCGAGTTCGGCGACGCAGACCAAGAGCTCGTTGAGCGCCTGCAGAGCCGCTTTCCTCACGCTCGCCTGCGCAACGATGACCCCGCGCTCGGGGAGTGGCTTGCCCGTGTCGCGGATCTCGTCCAGCAACCCGGCGTCACCCACGATCTGCCGCTGGACATCCAGGGCACCGCGTTCCAGCGACGGGTCTGGAAGGCACTCCAGGACATACCAGCCGGCACCACTATCAGCTACGGGGAGCTAGCTGAGCGAATGGGCCAGCCGGGATCGGCACGCGCTGTCGCCGGAGCCTGCGGCGCCAACACCTTGGCCGTCGTCATCCCCTGCCACCGCGTCGTCCGCGGCAACGGCGACCTCGGCGGCTACCGCTGGGGCCTGGACCGCAAGCGTGCCTTGCTAGAGTCCGAGGTTAGTAGTCGGTAGTCGGTAGTGAAAAGCTTGGCTCCACGCGGGCAATTCGGCAAACCTAGGCCATCGTCGGGGCGAACGGCCATTCGCCCGGTGTCCAGCCACAGGCCATAGACCGAGCACCCAGCCCTGGCACGCTACCGCCCTCCAGTCACGTTAGCAACTTGGTCGCTGCACTGACCAGCGGAGAACGTCTCATGCTCGATCGCCAGCTATTGCCCTTCCGGTTCGGCATCCTCGCCGAACATGCCCTCACCCGGACCCTGCTCGTGGAGACAGCGCGGCGAGCGGAGGACGCGGGCCATGCAGCGCTCCTGCTACGTGACCACCTGATCGAGGAGCCATTCGGTCGTCAGCTCGCGCTCCTCCCCGCACTCTCCGCCGTCGCCGCACTCACAGGCCAGTTGCGGGTGGGAACGTTCGTCTGCTGCAACGACTTCCGACACCTCGTGGTGCTTGCCAAGGAAACGGCCACCCTCGACGTCCTGTCCGAGGGACGCTTCGAGTTGGGCCTTGGTGCTGGGTTCTTCGAGGCAGAATACGAGCAAGCTGGGCTGCCCTATGATCCGCCCGGCCTCCGGGTCGACCATCTGGAAGAGGCGATCCAGGTCATCAAGGGGCTCCTTGCCGATGACCCGTTCTCTCGCCTGGAGCTCAGCACCACCGTGTCCTTGGTCGTCGCGGATCACCGGGGAGCAGCGGCCGAGCGGTTCGCTGAAGAACGCGGCTGGGACGACGTGACCGTCAGGGACATCCTGGCGATACCCGCCGTCTTCATCGGCTCCGTCAATCAGATTATTGAAGACATGCATGACCGTCGGGAGCGGTAGGTTTCTCCTACTACGTCATCTCGGACGCGGATCTCAACACCACCGCGCCGGTCGTGGCGCGACTCGCGGGTACGTTATTGCATCTCTAGGCGAGATGCCCCGAGCATCAACGCCGGCATGAGTGTAGGATGGTCCGGTGACCGCCGACATGGCGGCCAGGGCACCTGTCGGAAGGAGCGAACTATGGCTCGATTCTCGGTCTTCGTTCCCCTCGTTGCCATTCTCGTCCTCGCGGTCACCAGCCCCAAGGCGATGCACGCTCACATGGCTACCCCAGCTCCATCCAGCCTACCGGAAGCCGCGGCACCCTTCGGACTCGGTAAGGTGGCCCTGCCTAGCGACGCGGAGGGGGTTGCCGCCCTCTTCGCCCGGCTGCCTGAAGAGCTAGACGGCGAGACACGAAACGGCGTGCCGGACCGTCAGGGCGAACGTGTGGTCGCGAGCTATGGACCACCGGACGCCATGTTCGGCCCGCCGCTCTCCCTCCAGGCTATCAACTTTAAAGACGGCGATTTCTTTCCAAAGGACTTTACCGCCGGCGTCTTCGTTGCCAGAGTCATCGAGACCGCCGACTATGGCGCGGAGACATTCGGCCGGGAGGGGAACCTCGTATGGGTTCGCGCGGAGACCACGGCAGGGGTGGCCTGCGACAAGCCCGGGACCCCCGAGCTGATCCGCCCAATCTATACCCTCGCCTGGGGAGAAGCCGATAGCCCGTGGCTCTTCACCGCTGCCTCCTTCACCCCGGAAGGACTGGAGGCGCTCGTCACAGCCTTCGTCACGACCGCCACAGACGCACCAGGAACCCCAGCCCCCGCCGCCACGCCAGGTGCCGATGCCACACCCACCGCTCTCCGCGATGGATAACACCGACCATCGACGGATACCCGTGGTCGAATCATCCACAACCGGCAGCAACAATCCCTCATCGGATCTCGGGAGCGGGGCTTGGGTCCCCGAGTTCAGAGGGGGCCGTTCCGAGTCGTGACGAGCGACCGCGCGGGATCAGCCCCGCTTGGCCCCGTTTGGAACCACGGTCGTGCCGGGAACGCGGGCGTGGGCGATTGAGACCCGGCCGGCAGGCACCGGCGGGAGAGCCGCGTCGATCCGGCGCCGCTCCCTCAGGCGCCCGTAGAGCGTCAGGGC
>DASYWB010000203.1:0-2138 GCA_035936495.1 Thermomicrobiales bacterium | reverse complement strand
GGCCTGGATCGCGGCACGGGCGGCAACCCACGTTATCGCGGCCACGGGCCACCACAAGCATCTCCATGCCGCGCCCTACCTCGGCAACACGACCATGGACGAAGACGCGGCGCGCGGCATCAAAGAGGTCACCGTGGGCATCGACCAGACGGGCGTCCGCGCCGGCGTCGTCAACGCGGGCACGAGCCTGAACGAGATCACTCCGGTCGAGCAAAGAGCCCTACGCGCGGCGGCGCGGATTCACTTGGCGACCGGTATCCCCATCTCCACGCATTGCGAGCTGGGCACGATGGCGCTAGAGCAGATTGAGATCTTTCAGGAGGAGGGAGTTGACCCTTGCCGGGTCATCCTCGGCCACATCGACCGGAATCCTGACGACCGCTATATCCGGCACGTACTCGACACGGGAGCGTTCGTCTCGTTCGACCAAGTCGGGAAGGCGGCATACGGACCCGATGAGCGCCGGGCGGCGCGCGTGAAGATGGCCTTCGATGCCGGACATGGCGATCAGGTGCTCGTCTCGCAGGACTTGGCTCGCAAATCCCTTCTGCGAGCCTACGGCGGCGGACCGGGTTGGGTCTACATGCTGGAGCGGTTTACGCTCTTGCTCATGGACGTTGGTCTTGGTGCGGCCGCAGTACGGCGGCTACTGGTCGACAATCCGCAACGCGCGCTCACCGTCCGGAGAGGCTCCGTCGCATGAGTGATGAGCAACCCATCGACGCCCTGATATTCGACATGGATGGCACGCTGGTCGATAGCGAGCCGTATGCCGAGCGGGCGTGGGAGGATTTCCTCCGTGAGCACGGGCACGAGCTGCACGACCGCGTCCTGGGCCGGATGTTCGGTCTGCGGCTCCTGGAGGGCGCGGCGGTCGTCAAGGAAGCCTACGGCCTCGATCTCACCGTCGAGGCGATCGCCGAGATGCAGGACGAACTGCGGCTTGCCGCGCTCAAGGGGAACTTGGAGGCAATGCCGGGCGCTGGCGCCTTGATCGCGTTCGCCCGAGCCGCGGGTCTACGTCTGGCTCTTGCGACGTCTAGTCTGCGGCATCATGCCGATCTTTCCCTCGCCGAGACGGAGCTGGCCGGCCTCTTCGACGCGGAAGTCACCGGCGACGAGGTGCGACACGGCAAGCCGGCGCCGGACATCTTTCTCCTGGCGAGCGACCGGCTCGGTGTCGGGCCGGAGCGGTGTGTGGTTTTCGAGGACTCACCGGCGGGCGTCGCGGCGGCGCTGGCGGCAAACATGCGATGTCTTTGGGTACCCTCCGGCAAGACGACCGGCCTGCCGGCGGAGCAGCCCCCAACGGCGACGCTCCCGGACTTAGGTGCCGCTATACCCTGGTTGGAAGAGCGGAGGGTAACGGCCAGAACGAGCTAAGAGTGAGTTCGACCGGGAGTGCCGAGGTTGTCGGCCGGAGGGCGATGTGATGACCACACGCGTGTATCTTGCGGCGGCACGGCTCAGCGACGGACCGCCAGAGCAGCACGACTTGCCGGCGGAGCGGGTCTTCATCCATGCCTCGGAACCGGCGGAACTCTGGGTTGAAACCGAGAGTACGGCGGTGCCAGAAGCCGGGAAAGTGGTCTGCTTTGCGCTCGCAAAACGGATGGAGCTGGGCATCGAACGCATCACGGGAACGGTCGAGCGCAAGGTGGCGAAGCGGCCCTAGCAATCCGCTGCTCCCGCTAGTTCAGAGATCCGCGGGGCGAGCATAGGCTCGTTCTCGAGCTGATCCAAGCGAATCCTGAGAATGAAGCCCTCACCGGTGTCCGCGCCGAACGCTGGCCCGGAGACGTAGAGGGCACCATCAGGGCCGAAACACATTGCCGCCGGCAGGTCGAGACCCGTGACGATAGGGACGACGCCATCTGCGCCGTCCTGGCGGACGACGCGACCCGTTCCTGGTCCGATTGCGACCGTATCATCGCCGTAACCCGTCGCCATCTCTAACGCGTACAACGCGCCGTCCGCTCCCGTCGTCAGCGCGGTGACAAGGGTCAACCCTGCCCAGGTGTCGGTGATCGTTTCATCGGGAGTAATGGATACGACCTTGGCGCCACCCTCGGGATAGGGAGCGCTCGTGAAGTAGGCGACATAATACTCGCCATCGCCGGCTCGCGCAAGCCCGGTAG
>DASYWB010000202.1:0-3858 GCA_035936495.1 Thermomicrobiales bacterium | reverse complement strand
GGGAGGTCACGGCGTTGGTCTTCGATACCTTCTTCGAGTCGAGCCGATCCCGCTCGAGCATGTTCAAGAAGTCGGTATTGCCGCCGAAGTTGAGCTGGTAGGTGCGATCGACCCGTACACCGCGGTCTGCGAACAGACGGGCGAGCATCCGGTGAGTGATCGTCGCCCCGACCTGGCTCTTGATATCGTCGCCAATGACAGGCAGCCGCTTCTCCTCGAATCTCTTTTGCCAGTAGCTCTCGCGCGCGATAAAGACCGGGATGCAGTTGACGAAGGCGCAGCCGGCTTCGAGGATCTGCTCGACATACCACTTAGTCGCCATCTCCGATCCGACCGGGAGGTAGGAGACGACGACGTCCGTCTCGGTGTCCCTTAGAATTTGGACGATGTCGGCGGTAGTCCCCGGCGCCTTGGTGATCACCTCCGAGAGGTATTTGCCGAGGCCGTCGTGAGTCATGCCCCGATGCACCGGTACGCCCATGTGAGGGACGTCGGCGAAGCGAATCGTGTTGTTAGGCTCCGCGAAGATGGCCTCACTCAAGTCCTTCCCGACCTTGTTGACGTCGATATCGAAAGCCGCGGTGAACTCGATGTCGCGGATGTGATATCCACCTAGATTGACGTGCATCAAGCCTGGGACGAATTCGTCCTCCACCGCGTTCTGGTAATACTGCACGCCCTGCACGAGTGCCGACGCGCAGTTGCCGACGCCGATAATGGCGACGCGGACCTTGTCGCTGTCGCGCCCGGCCCGCTCGGTGCTTCCATGTGGTTGTCCGGTCATGCCCTTCTTCCCTTTCGTGCTCGTCCGACGACCGCTCCCCATGGCGCGGCCGTTTGACGATTCGTTCGTCTTCGTGGAAGCGGAAGACGTGTGCCGCTTGTCCCAGTCTTCGCCAGGCTCTAGAACGAGCCTGGGTTGCTTCATCAGCCGCCGAATCTGGACGGCGTGGCGTGGATGAGGGGAGGAGCCCCTGAGCCACCGGCTCACGGTCGAATGACTCACCGGCGGATCTAGCAGATTGGCGAGTTCCTGCTGGGTCATCCCGTGCCGCTCTAAGAGCTGGCGGATAGCGCTCGCATCCAACGGCTGTATGTGCATCTTCACTCCTTGCCGAGCGCCCTTAGGTCACGAGCGATCGTGCGCCGCTGTGCACAGTGTAATCGATGGTACCAGATACGCAAGTATAAAACCGGGAACGCACATGGATGCACTATAAGGTCGACTGATTCTCGCGGTAGGGCAAGGGAACCGGCGTCGAGGCTAGGTGGGGCGGGCCGGGATGCGATTACCGTCCAAACAGCGAGCACCGAGCCGAATTCGGCTCGGTGCTCTCAAGGCCACAGTCGCGAGTATCAGGTTGAAAGCGCGGTCCCGCAGTCGGTACAGAACTTCGCGCCCGGAGGGTTCGCGGTCCCACATTTCGGGCAGGAGACGGTAGCGGGGGCAAGGGACTGGCCGCAATTCGGACAAAAACGCGAGCCGGCGGCAATGGTCGCTTGACAATGCGGGCAGGTCACCGTCCTCGCCTGGGCGCCAGGCCCCTGGTCCGATGCCTGGCTTCCCGTGCGCATGGCTTCAGCCATTGCCTGGCCCATGCCGAGCCCCGCGCCGAGGCCTATCCCGGTGGCTGCCATGTCTCCACCGCCGCCCGGGTTTTGGGCAGCATCTCCGATAGCAGTGGCCGTCTTGAAGCGCGTGTAGGCGGTCATGTCGCCGATTGCCGACATACCGCTTCGCTCATCAATCAGCTTCTGCACATCCTCGGGGGGCGTAATGGCGGAGATTTGGAACGTGGTCATTTGCAGACCGAGCCGGGCGAAGTCGTCGCTAAGCGCGGCGCGGACGGTGTCGGCGATCTCGCGGCTTATTCCCTGGATGTCGAGGATGCTCGTCGAGACCTCGCCGAGGACGTCATTGAACTCACCGATGATGATCGTCTTGAGGAAATCGCCGATCGCCCCGGTGGTGTAGGCGCCTTGGTTGCCGACAACTTGCCCGATGAAGAGCTGCGGATCGCTGACCCGCATGCTGTAGGTGCCGAAGGCGCGCAGCCGGACCATGCTCAGTTCCGCGTCGCGGTAAAGCAGTGGTTGGGCCGTACCCCACTTCATGTCCGTGAACTCGCGCATGGAGACGAAGTAGACCTCGGCGGTGAATGGTGACGATCCACCAAACGGCAGGCCGATCAGCCCCGTCAGCAGCGGGATATTGTTCGTCGACAGGGTATGGCGGCCCGGCCCGAAAACATCGAGCGCCTTCCCGTCTCGGACGAAGATGGCCCGCTGACTCTCACGAACGACTAGTTGCGAACCAAGCCGGAATTCGCCCGAACCATACTCCGGAACCCTCCGGTCGATCTCGTGGGACCGCTCGTCCGGATGCTGAATGAGGTCGAGGATCGCCATCTTCGGCTCCTTCGGGGCGATGAGTGATGACGTCTGACGTGGGATGCGCGGACTGTGGCTCTCTTCAACCTTACTCGCCGCCGGTCGGCGTGCTATCACCGTGATCCAGGACTTTGACGGACTAGGCCTCGCTCGAGCCGGAGGCTAGCGCGGCAGTTCCGCCTTTAAGCGCCGCGAGCTCTCGCTCGACGTCCTCGTCATAATCCAGCTCACGGAACTGCGCCTCGAACGAGTCCTCGGAGAGTTCTGTTAGCGCTGCCGCTTGTGCTTCCTGGCCGCGGATCTTGCGCTCCATCCGGTCCAGGTCCGAGGAGGGGTCCATCGGCGAGAACGTCGAGAGCGTGGCGGAGACCTGATGCTGGGCACGCGCGCGCCGTTGCCGAGCTATCATGCTGTCGCGCTGGCTGAGGGTGCTCTGGTACTTAGCTTCGAGTTGGCGTAGCTGGGTCTTTAACTTCTCGACGACCTGCTCTTGGGCCCCAAGCTGTTGCGTGTAGACGGCGGCGTTCTCCTCATTGTCTCGCTTGCGCCGTAGTGCCTCGCGTGCCAGGTCATCCTTGCCGGCTTCAACCGCCCGTCGGGCCTTCTCCCCCCATTCACTGGCGAGTCGCTTTGTCTCCTCTTCCTCCGCCTCGAGCTGTTTTTCCTGCGCGATCATCGACGCCACCTGGGCGCGGGCGGTGGTGATACTGCTCTGCATATCCCGAAGAATCTGGTCGATCATCCTCTCGGGATCTTCCGCGTTATCGATCATGTCGTTCACGTTCGCGCGAACGAGTCGAGAGATACGGTCCATGATGCCCATGCTCAAGATTCTCCCCTTCCAGTGATACGGCCATAGCGGTGGCATCGCCGGTTGCCATGCTGCGGGGCACGCACAACGTATTCTGTTGTACCACGCCTCACGTATTTTGGCAGGACGATCATGCATGTCCGGCGGGGGAGCCAAAGATCGTGATCTCCTCCTCGCCTATCTCCTCACCCAGCCAGGACATGCGCTCGTTAGGCCACTCTAAGATGACAGCTCGCGTATGGCCTTGGCCCGGTGACGAGGATAGTGTGAATTGCACGGTTTGTGCCTCGCTTGCCCCGGCGGGTCCAACAAGCTGGCTCTGGCCCGTTCCGGCGTGGTCAGCCGTAAAGCCCTTGACTGGAACATCATCAACCTGTCGCAAGAGCGCGGGTGCGTTGGATCGATCTCTCGGTACCAAGAGCCATCGCTTGTCACTCCGCTCGCCGAGACGGAACAGGCGGAATGAGACATCACCGGCATCGACGTGTAGCCGGGCATCGACCAGAAAATCGTCCCCCGTGATCGAGACCGCATCGCCGGCGTCGAGGTCCCAGGCGGCAGACGGGCTCACCTGGCGCGCCGATTCCAGCAGCTCGCGCATCCGCTGTTGCGGCTCTGGGTCTCCTGAGGAGACAACGGAGCCGCGGGAATCGAAC
>DASYWB010000201.1:0-2697 GCA_035936495.1 Thermomicrobiales bacterium | reverse complement strand
GGTCGGCACCGCCTGACGAAGACGACTGGCCCACGCTCCCCAGTACCGCGCGTCCATCCGCTTCGGTTCGTACTGCCGCCCGGTCGCCACCGCGCACATCCCACACCCGATATCCACCCCGACCGCGGTCGGGATGATGCTCTCCCACGTCGGGAACACCGAGCCAATCGTGACGCCGAACCCCACGTGGCAGTCCGGCATCACCGCGATATGGGAGCCGGCATCCGGGTGGCTCGCGGCATGGCGCAACTGCTCCATCGCTCCGCCCTCGATCTCCTCCGGTGGCAACCAGGTCTTGATGGGAACCCGTAGTCCCGGCTCCTCGATCACAACCACCATAAACCCCTCATCTCCTTCGACCCGCCGGCCGGATTGAAGCTCGCGGCCCGTTCATGACGGCTCCCGTATACTCCCACCAGCACACGGTTGCGCCTAGGGTTCCGCTCTCCACCCGTCCAGGTCAGCATCATCAGGAGGGTGGAGGGGCCTGGACCGAGCGGCGCCACGGCCGTCGACCCCAGGCGGCCACACACCTGACGACACAAGCGGCTGGAGGCTCGCGATTCCTCGCGCCTCGCTCGAGCGAGGTCAAGCCGGAAGAGGAGCCCTGCCATGTCTGTCACCGCGCTCGCGCTGGTCCTCTCCGCCGCGTTCATTCACGCCACCTGGAACCTGCTCCTCAAACGCACCGGCGGTGGCATCGTCTTCGTCTGGCTCTTCGGCACCGTCGCCTCGCTGCTCTACGCCCCGTTAGTCCTGGCCGTCATCGTCACCCAACGTCCTTACCTCGGCTGGACCGAGATGGGTTTCATAGTCGGCAGTGGAATCATCCACATCGGCTACTACTTGGCCCTACAACGCGGCTACCGCACTGGTGATCTCTCACTCGTCTATCCCCTCGCCCGTGGAACGGGTCCCATGCTCGCCACGATCGCCGCCATCACCTTCTTTGGCGAGCGACCAAGCCCTCTCGCACTCGCCGGCGGCGCCACCATCCTGACCAGCGTCTTCGTGCTGGCCGGAGGCACCCGCGGAATCCGGTTCGCGGCCAGTGACGGCACCGTCGCGTACGGGCTCCTAACCGGAACGCTCATCGCCGCCTACACGCTCTGGGACAAGCACGCCGTCGCCGCGCTGGCCATTCCACCGCTCGTCCTGGACTGGGGCAGCAACCTATCCCGCGCGCTCCTACTCAGCCCGATCGCGCTGCGGCAGCGCGAGGCGGTCTCCACCCTCTGGCGAACGAGGTGGCGAACTGTCCTCGCGGTCGCCGTCCTCAACCCGCTCGCCTATATCCTCGTGCTCACCGCACTCGTTACCGCGCCCGTCAGCTATATTGCCCCGGCGCGGGAAATCAGCATCCTCGCCGGCGCCGTCCTCGGCGCCCGCCTCCTCGCGGAGGAAGACGTCCGCCGTCGCCTGCTCGCCGCGACCGCGATGGTCCTCGGCGTGGTCGCGCTCGCGCTGGGCTAACGACGTGGAGCCTATCGCCCTACGTTGGCAAGTCCCGCCGGACGAAGATGACCAGACCGGCCACCACCCCGGCCAGCCCTACCGATCCGAGGGTGACGGCGTTCACCACCGGCAAGTCGCCATAGACCAGCGCGATTGCCGGATCGTAGTAATCGAAGATACTGACCGGCTCGATCGGCTTCAGCAGCGACCAGATCGACGCGAGATAATCGATGACATAGAAGACCACCACTGCCGTCGTCGCCCAGCCGACGGCGCGCCCGGTCGTATTCGCCGCCGCCGACCCGGCCAGCGATAATCCGCCGATCGCCCAGAAGAGAAAGAACGAGGCCAGCCCGGTCTCGACCAAGTGACTGTAGACCAATTCACCCTGCGGTCGCGCGAGCGCCATGCCGAGGAGCAACCCCAACAGTCCGGAGACTGACAGGAGCAGCGTCACCGCGAGCAGCCCGAACACCCTCGGCAGATAGACCCTGCCGCGTGAAATCGGGCGAGACAGAGCCAGTTGGATCGTGCCACGTTCCATCTCGCCGGCCAGGCCTCGCGCCGTGAATCCGATGAGCGCTGCCGTCGCCAGAGTGATGTAGAGTGGATGCGTAAACCCCGTCGCCAGATAGCCGGCCAAGCCCGATACGGCGATGAATTCCGGTCGGGTCCGCGTCAGGGCCTGGATCGCCGGTGGCAACGACTCCAAGAGGGGTTGCAGTCCACCGGCTCCCCCGAACGAGTCAGCCACCGGCGGAATCACCAGCTCGAAGATCAGCATGCCGAACGCCAGGCTCAGCAAACCGACGATACCCCGCCGGAGCACCCGCCCGGTCATCACCAGCGTCGTCACCGCGCGTGCCCGATCGCCCGCTCCGTCCCGTTCGGTTCCGGCGCCCGGGCGCGGTCGGGCTCGTAAAACGCCATGAACGCATCCTCCAGCGAGGGCGGCTCAACCGTCAGATCCTCGACGTCGCTGCTCGCGAGCACGCGGAGCAGCGGGTTCAGATCTCCATCCATGGCGATCCGGATGTGACCATCTTGCCGGTCGAGGACCGACATATGGGGCAGCTCGAGCAACTGGATCGGCGGGGCACCAGCGAACCGGATGCTCACCGTCCGCCGACGCCGGCGCGTCAATGCGGCGACCGAATCCTGGGCCACCAACCGACCCGCGCGCACCACCGCCACGCGATCGCACATCCGCTCGACCTCCGCCAGATCGTGGGACGACATGAA
>DASYWB010000200.1:0-2714 GCA_035936495.1 Thermomicrobiales bacterium | reverse complement strand
TGTGTCTGGGCCACCCGTCGGTCGCCGAGGGTCAATGGCGGATGAACCGCAACGTGTGCTGCCTAGTTGTCCGGCCGGCGCATTCTTGGTACGCAAGCCAGGAGAGGCACGCCGGTCTTCTCAGACCACTAGGGACCTGCGGGACAGTGCACGATCCGCCGTCGAACAGGAGGCGTAGCCCTCTCGACCCCGCGGGGTCGTTTCATAAGCTTTTTGGCAACTAGGAGGAAGTCTCGTGTCCGAGTTCGCCCATCTTCATCTCCACACCGAGTTCTCACTCCTCGATGGGATGGGGAGAATTCATGAATACATTGCCCGTGCCAAAGCGACTGGCCTTCATCACCTGGCCGTCACCGACCACGGCGTTATGTACGGGGCGATGGACTGGTACACCGAGGCAAGCAAGGCGGGACTTCACCCGATTATCGGAATGGAGGCGTACCTCTCCGAGAGTCCGGTCGCTCAGCGTGAGCGCAAGTCCTATCATCTCCTGCTCCTGGCGGAGAACGAGGACGGGTACCGCAACCTGCTCAAGTTGGCAACTCGATCGAACCTGGAAGGTTTCTACTACCGCCCGCGGATAGACTTGGAGATGCTCGCCGAGCACAGTGAGGGTTTGATCGGGACATCCGCCTGCCTTGGCGGTCCCGTGGCGAACAACTTCCTCCACGACAGGCCCGAGCGGGCCCGGGAATACGCCGGCAAACTGTCTGAGATCTTTGCGCCCGGGCGTTTCTTCATTGAGATTCAAGATCACGGCCTCAAGGAACAGATCTCGACCAATAGGCAGCTCATTCCATTAGCCCGCGAGCTCAATTTGCCTCTCGTCGCGACTAATGACGTCCACTACTGCGAACAGGCGCACGCGCCGGGGCAGGAGCTCCTCGTCTGTGTGCAGACGAATACCACGCTCAGCGATCCTAAGCGGCTCAGGACCGAGAGCGACCAGTTGTACCTCAAGGACGCCGCCGCGATGGCTCGCGTGTTTGGCGAGGTACCGGAAGCGCTCAGTAACACCATCCGGATCGCTGAGATGTGCGATCTCAAATTGGAATTCTCCGGCTACCACATGCCGCATTTCGATGTGCCGGGCGGCAAGAGTCCGGATGCCTACCTGGAAGAGTTGTGCCGGGAAGGCGCGATCCGGAAATACGGGCACGTCGAGGGAGTCGTCGCTGATCGGCTCGCCTACGAGCTTGGTGTGATCCGCGACATGGGATTCACCAACTACTTCCTGGTCGTCTGGGACTTCGTGCGCTTCGCGCGTGAGAGCGGAATCCTCGTCGGTCCGGGACGAGGATCGGCCGCGGGCAGCCTGGTGACCTATGCTCTCGACGTGACCGCGCTCGATCCGCTCCGGTATGACCTCATCTTCGAGCGCTTTCTCAATCCGGCCCGTATTTCGATGCCGGACATCGACATCGATTTCGCCGACGACAGGCGGGATGAAGTGATCGAGTATGTGGTCAAAAAATACGGTGATGATCGTGTTGCCCAAATCGTGACGTTCGGAACGATGGCCGCGAAGGCGGCGGTGCGCGACGTCGGGCGGGCGATGGGACTCTCCTTCGGCGAGACCGACCGCGTCGCTAAGCTGATACCGGTGGGACCGGGTATCACGATCGACGGCGCCATGTCGCGGGTGCCCGAGTTGCACAAGCTCTACGATGATGATGCCCAGGTAAGGACGCTCATCGACTCGGCGAAGGGCGTCGAAGGGATTGCCCGTCACTCATCGACGCATGCCGCCGGGGTCGTTATCTCGCGAGACCCGCTGGTGGATCACGTACCCTTGCAGCGAGCGGGCGGCAAGAGCGAGGGCGACATCACGACGCAATACCCGATGGGCCAACTCGAGGCGCTCGGCCTGTTGAAGATGGACTTCCTCGGGTTGAAGACCCTCACCGTGCTGGGCAAGGCCACGGACCTCGTGCGGCGGGAAGGGGTGGACCTGACGCTCGAAGACATGCCGCTCGATGATCCGAAGGCGTATGAGTTGTTACGGCGCGGGGAGACGGTCGGGATCTTCCAGCTTGAAGGCGCGATGACGACCCGGATGACGATCGACGTTGCGCCGTCGAGCTTCGAGGACTTGATCGCGCTGATGGCGCTGATCCGGCCGGGACCGATGGAGATGGCTCCGGACTACATATCCCGTAAGCACGGCCGCACCCCGATTGAGTATATGCACCCCGAACTGGAATCGGTTCTCAGCGAGACGTATGGTGTGGCGCTGTACCAAGAGCAGGTGATGCGGATCGCGAACACGCTGGCTGGCTTCTCGATGGCCGAAGGTGACGGCTTGCGCAAGGCGATGGGGAAGAAGCTCCCGGCGGAGATGGCCAAGTACCGTGACCGGTTCGTCCAAGGCTGCGTCGACCACGGGCTGAGCAAGCCCCTCGCCGTTGACATCTACGACATGATTGAGCGCTTCGCGGGGTATGGATTTAACAAGGCCCACAGCGCAGCCTACGCGATGATCGCCGCGCAGACTGCCTATCTCAAGGCGAATCACCCGGTTGAATTCATGGCGGCATTGCTTTCGACCGATATCGGGGCAACCGAGAAAGTCGTCTCCAATCTGGTTGAATGCCGGCGGGCCGGCATTCCCGTGCTGCCGCCGTGTATCAATGCGAGCGAGCTCGAGTTCTCGGTCGAGCGGGCCCAGGATGGCCGAAAGGCCGTTCGGTTCGGGCTCCTCGCCGTAAAGAACG
>DASYWB010000199.1:0-2169 GCA_035936495.1 Thermomicrobiales bacterium | reverse complement strand
GCCCAGGGGGTGAGAGCCGTCCATGACGACCCGGAGGAGTGAGCCAGGGCAATAGAACTCAGTCTCGCCGACGCCGTCGAGGACGTTTCGGACCGGCAGGGCAAAGCGCTGGACGACGGCGGTCGCGGCCGCGTCGATGGCAATGATCGTGCCCCCATCTTCGACGAAGGTTTGCAGGGCATCTAGGCCGACGTCGCCCAGGCCGCCGACGTAGTCCGGTGGGTACGGCTCTTTGTACTCGTTCTTCTCCGCGTTGCCGTCCCGGAGCTCTTCCAGGGTCTGATGCGGAAGCAGGATCGCGTCGAACCGACGCGCCAGGCCGCCTTGCCGCACATCGGCATCATGCAGCGTCTCGTACTCCACGTCGTACGCTTCCAGCACCCAACGTGCCCACCCCTCGTCGATACATGGCTTCCAACTCTGATAGATGCCGAGTCGGACCTTCGTTTGTTCCAGCGTATCGACCGTGACGGGGCCGTCCAGCCCCACGATGTCCAAGCCGGTCTCGTCCGCGAGCATACGCACAAGGGCATCCACGCCAGCGGCACGGGGCACCAGAATCGACCCGGTCGGCAAACCCAAGCCTGGCACCCGTTCGGTCGCCCGGTGGACGGCATAGCCGGCGGTGAGAAGCCGTTGGACGGCGAGCGTCGCGCGGTTCGAGTCGGGTCGAATCGCGTAACCAAATGTCCCGTCACCGCGTACCGCTCCAGGCGGGACATCGACCCGCTGGACTGGAGTGAGCGCCGCGATGGTCTCCTCCGACAGTGGCCGGCGAATCTCGATGGCGCGGACGCCCATCTGGAGAGGCAGAGTGTGCCCGGAGATGTCGTACGGGGGTACCGGCGGGCCGCCTGGCCACTTGCGGAGGTCTGGATACTCCTGCACTTCCAGCAACGTCTTCGCGAAGTTGCCGGCCGGTTGCTCAAGTCGGACGACCCGTGTCCCCTCCGGGTAGGTGACGCCGTCAGCGGTAAACGGCATGGAGGCTTCTTCCACCTCGACCGCCCCACGCTCCAACGTCTGGAGCAACTCCACGGCGGTCGCGCGATCGGGCTGGTCGGCCGGGAAGACGAACGCCCACGGCGGTTCGGCTCGCTGGACCGTCCTCCGGCTGATGCTGAGGTAGTCGCGAAGCAATTGCTCGCGGTATTTCGCGGCGTGGTCAAGGAAGGCACGGGCGGCGATCAAGTCGTAGTCGACGATGTCCTGGAGGGTCCAGGCGCCGCCCTTCCACGGCATGGGGTGGTTCCATGTTCTCACCTTGGGGTCGAAGCCGTCGTTGGCCTTCAGATCTTCCTCTTCCACCGTGACGGGGGTAGCCAAGCGGCAGCTGGCGGCCTCACTGAGCAGATCGATGCTGCCGTGGTAATTGCCATAGGCGAGCGAAGGCGAGTAGTTGTCGAAGATGATGTGCGTGGCGACGCCGGGTTTGCCCGTGGAGGTCAACCGGGCGGCGATCGACGTTCCGAGCACGGCGAAGCCCTGTTGGATGACCGGGTCCTGATTAGGGTCGAGCGGGTCGATGAATGGCGGGACCATGAACCTGGCGCCATCCCGCCCCATCTGATGCATGTCGAAGACCAGCTGCGGATGCTCGCGATTATGCAGACGCGCGTAGTGCTGGTTCTCGACTTGGGTCAGCATGAACCAGTCGCGGTTGTTGTCGTGTCCGACATAGGAATGATAGAGCCACGGCATCCCACGGCCCTCGTACGCGGTGCCGGCCCAGCGACGATACCAATCGACGATCATCCGGATGCCATCCGGATTGGCGCTAGGGATCAGTAACGTGATGGTCTTCGACAGGAGTTCCCGCGTCTCGGCGTCATCACCGCTAGCCAGTTGGTGCGCGAGGTCGAGCGTCATCAGCGCCGCCCCGATCTCGTTGGAGTGTTGAGTGGCGAGAATCACCGCGACCGTTTTCGCCGTAGCGATGGCTTCTTCGAGGTCCGTCTCTGGGCGCCCCCGGGGGTCGGCTAGCCGGCCCAGGAGGTCCCGATTGCGTTGACGAGCATCCTCGGTCAGGTTTTCCGGAGCCGAGATGGCGACGACGAGATAGGGCTCCCCGTTCGTGGTCTTACCTAAATTCTCGACCGTCACCCGGTCGGACGCCTCGGCGAGCGTTTCGAAGTAGGAGACCATCTCGGGCCAATCGGGCAGCCGTTG
>DASYWB010000198.1:0-2239 GCA_035936495.1 Thermomicrobiales bacterium | reverse complement strand
GATAAGATCAGGGAGAGCCCTTTCAAAAATTTCTCGAAGCCTGGGGCGTCACCGTCGGCTGGTGTTCTGCCCTTGCTCATTGCAACTCTTGTTAGGTACCGGAAGGCACTCCACTATCGTTGGGTTTGCACATATTCAAAGATAAATATCCGCCGCGCTCCCATCGTATTTTCTGGGTCGCGGGACGTGTGGCGTATTCAAGGTCACCCACTATTGAGACCGGTGCATCCACTTTTGTGACGCTCTGGGTCAGTCTTGATCTAACAAAGGTTCGGATTCCCGCGTCCAGCTCGGGCTGGTGACCACGGGGATCTGGAGGGCGCGTTCGCGGTCGAGATCGAGGTTGCCGATGTGGAGCGAGATCGGCGACTGCACCCACTTGTAGATCGATTGCAGGAAGAGCCGCGTGAATTTCGAGACGTAGGCCGCCAGCCGGTCCGGCGCGATGTCCGGAAACATCGCGGCGAGCGCGTGTTCTATCTCCACGGGCACCAGCTTCTCGGCGGCGAAGAGGTGGAAGCAGGCGTCGAGGATCGGGAAGGGCATCAACTCATCCTCGCCGACTTGGTCCTCAGCCAGCTCGGGACCGGCCGGGCTGGCCAGCACCTGACGGATGCCGTCGTAGCCGGTTTGCTCCAGCAGGTAGTCGAGCAGGTAGATGACGACGGTCTTGGGCACGTTCGCCAGGACCCCGAGCGCGCCCATCAGGTCCCCACCGATTGTCGTGTAGCCGACCGCTTTCTCGCTCATGTTGCCCGTCTGGAGGAAGAGGCCGCCGCTGGAATTCGACCAGTTCCACATGCGTTGGGCCCGCACCCGAGCCTGGATATTTTGCTTGGTCAGCGGCGTCGGTTCCGTTCCCTCATCGAGCATCGTCTCGACCGCTGCCAATTCCCGCTCGAAGGCCTCGCTGATCGGTACCACCTCCAGCGGCACGCCAAGCTCCCGGCAGATCGTCTCGGCGGCCTGGCGGGTCCGCGGAGAATTGAAGCGAGAGGGCATCGTGAACGCCCGCAGCAGTGCGCCAGGGTCATCCGGCTGGCGGCGCTTCGCGTAACGGTGGGCGATCAACAGGGTCAATAGTGAGTCGCGGCCACCAGAGAGCGAGACGCCGATCAGCTTGAAGGCGCCGGTCTTCTCGAAATAGTCGCCGATGCCCATCGCCAGGGCGTTGAGAATATCCTCGCAGAGCTCTTCCCGCGGGGTACAACGCCGTTTGGCCGCCGGATCGGGCAAGAAGAAGCTGCCGTGAGCCGGGACGGGGTAGCTCAGCTTGGCGCGCGTCTCGTCCGTGGCGATCACGTCCGCGGGTACCCGGATGGTTGGGACTGGCGGGTGAGCACGAGCGTACTCCAGTTGGTCGATGCGCCAGGTGGTGCTCTCGGCGCGGAGACGCAACGTGCGATCCAGATCGATCGTCGCGCTGCTGCATCCTTCTGTCCAGCGGGGAGCCTCGGTGACCCACTTGCCGTTTTGGTTGACGAAGCCGCCACCGTCGAAGATCAGGCCGTCGTTCGCGCCGACCGCGTTCGTGTAGGCGTAGGTCACTTGGTGGTCGGCGGCGCGCGTCGCGATCAGCTCCCGGCGGGTCTGGGCAATACCGACACGATAGACCGACGCCGAGAGGTTGAAGACCAGCTCCGCCCCGGCGTAGGCGCGGCGCCGGACCGGTCCATCCGCGCTCCAGAGGTCCTCGCAGACCTCGACGGCGAGCGTCCCGAAGTCGAACTGGAATAGGTAATCACCAAAGGGCACGCCGCGATGCGTCTCGGCCATGGCGGCATGCCCGGCGGCCATGGTCCGGAGATCGTAGTAGACGTTGTAGGTCGGGAGCTTCTCCTTGGGCACAAGCCCGAGGATCTGACCACGCGCCACCGGTGCCGCGCAGTTGTAGCGCCTCCCGTGATGGTCGATCGCCACGCCGACGACGGAGACCATCGGCAGGTGCGCCGTCTCCCGCGCGAACCGTTCCAATTGGTCCCACTGGTGATCGACAAAGCCGCGCCATTGGATGAGGTCCTCAGGCGGATAGCCGCCGATCAGCTGTTCTTGGAAAAGAGCGGCCGTCACGTTCTCGGCGGCCATGCGCTCGGCGAGCGGCAGGGCACGGTCGATGTTGGCTTCGAAGGCGCCGACCGTCGTATTGACGTGCGCGAGGCCGATCTTCACAAGGCGCATGAGGCATGAGACTCCCAGCATAGCGGTTGACGAACCATGCCGGAATGATACCGTGGCGGTA
>DASYWB010000197.1:0-19362 GCA_035936495.1 Thermomicrobiales bacterium | reverse complement strand
GGCGAGCACTCCGGTCACTTCTATTTCCGCGAGAACTGGTACGCCGACTCCGGCCTCCTCGCCCTCTTGACCGTGCTGGAGCTCGTCTCCGAGGCAAACGCGTCGCTCTCCGCGGTCCTCCGTCCACTCGATACGCGCGTGCGCTCTGGCGAGATGAATAGTGAGGTCTCCGACCCCAAGGCGGTGATGGACCGCGTCGAAGCGGAATACCGCCGGCAGGGCGGCGCAATCGACCACCTCGATGGCTTGACGGTCGGTTTTCCCGACTGGTGGTTCAATTTACGCGCATCCAATACCCAACCCCTCCTCCGGCTCAACGTCGAAGCCGAGGAACCCGGTGTCTTGGAGCAAAAGACCAAAGAGGTGCTGTCCCTGGTGCGCGATGCCCAGCCCTGAGACGCCCGCTGAATCGCATCCCCCGGATTGGTTATCATTCCCACCCGGTACCCAGCTGACTGTCGTCAAGCTCGCGCCCGATGGCAGCGAGACAACCCGTTACGATGGGCATGTTGTGGCTGAACACGTGCCCACGCCCTGGCTTGCCGTCGGCGCAACGTGGATCAGCGGTTCCGTGCATCTGAATGGGTTGGACTTCCTGCCCGGCGACACGCTGCTCGAATACTTCTCCCCAGCCCACTGGTTCAACGCCTTCGCGGTCTACGGCCCCGATGGCGTCCACCGCGGCTGGTACGCCAACGTCACCTATCCGGCCACGCTTGATCCCAGAACGGACCCGCCAACACTGACATGGCACGACCTCTTCATCGACATCGTCCTCCTCCCCACGGGCGAGATGACGATCCGCGACGAGGAGGAGCTCGAAACTGCGGGCGTGGTCCGGTCCGACCCTAAGCTCCATGCCACCGTCCTTGAAGCGGAAGCGGAGCTCATTCGCCGCGCCCAGGCCCGGCTCTTTCCCTTCCATGACGCCCGCGGCGGTTGAGCCCGGCGTGCGCGTCCAGTCGCCCTGCCATTGCCCAGCGGGACGTCGGCGAACGTGGCTCTAACGGTGCCTCCGGGCTCCAGAGCGCGAGCGCCGCGATCAACGCGTCCAATTCGTCCACCGTCGGCTCCGGGCGGACCTCGATCGCGATTCGATCTCGCCGGAGATCACCATCCACCGGGGGACGTTCAGGCCCGCTACTCACCATCTCCTGCCCTCCTGCTCCTATCGGCGCCGAGCCCATGGGTAACGGCTACAGCGGGATGTTGCCGTGCTTCCGAGCGGGTGTCGCGACCCGCTTCGCGCGCGCGAGATCAAGCGCCCGGATGAGCCATGGACGCGTCATCCGCGGCTCGATCACCGCGTCGATGTACCCCCGAGAAGCCGCCTGGTACGGGCTCGCGAAGGACTCCTCGTACTGCCCAATCAACTCGCGACGCCGCGTCGCGGGGTCGTTCGCCTCCGCCAGTTCCCGCCGGAAGACCACGTTGACCGCCGCCTCTGGCCCCATCACCGCGATCTCTGCTCCCGGCCAGGCGACGTTGAAGTCGGCGCCGATGTGCTTCGAGCACATCACGACGTACGCGCCGCCATAAGCCTTCCGGGTAATGACGGTCATCTTCGGCACGGTCGCCTCGGCGAACGCGTAGAGCAGCTTGGACCCATGCCGGATAATGCCCCGGTACTCCTGCTCCGTCCCCGGTAGGAACCCAGGAACATCGACAAACGTCACCAGCGGGATATTGAAGGCGTCACAGAACCGGACGAAGCGCGCGCCTTTGATGCTCGCCTCGATATCGAGTGTTCCGGCTAATACCATCGGCTGATTGGCCACGATCCCCACGCTTTGCCCGTCCAGCCTCCCGAAGCCGACGAGCAGGTTACCGGCGTGTGCGGCCTGCACCTCGAAGAACTCACCATCGTCCAACACTTCCGTCAGAACGTCGTGCATGTCGTATGGCCGGTTACTCTCTTCCGGCACCAGGCGATCGAGCACCACCGACTCCCGATTAGGAGCATCGCGGGGCTCGAAGCGCGGCGGATCGTCAAGATTGTTCGACGGAATGAACGAAAGGAGATGCCGCACCTGCTGGATCATCACGTCCTCGTCCGGTGCGGCGAAATGAGCCACCCCGGTGACCCGGTTGTGCGTGTCCGCTCCACCCAGCTCCTCATGGGACACCTGCTCGCCGGTCACCGTCTTGATCACATCGGGCCCGGTGATGAACATTTGACTGGTCCCTTCGACCATGAAGATGAAGTCCGTCATCGCCGGCGAATAGACCGCCCCTCCCGCGCACGGCCCGGCGATGATCGAGATTTGGGGGATCACGCCCGAGGCCCGGACGTTCCGGAAGAAGACGTCTCCGTAGCCCGCCAGCCCTTCGACCCCCTCTTGAATCCGGGCACCGGCGGAGTCGTTGATGCCGATGATTGGACACCCGTATCGCTCCGCCAGGTCCATAACCTTGACGACCTTCTCAGCGAATGCCTCGCCCAGGGAGCCGCCAAAGACGGTGAAATCCTGGGAGAAGAGCGCAACCTTCCGGCCGTCGATCTCGCCAAATCCCGTGACGACGCCATCGCCCCAGGGCTGGCTCTTGTCCATCCCGAACTGCGTGGAGCGATGCCGGACAAACGGATCGAGCTCCTGAAATGTCCCGTCATCGACGAGCGTCAGCACGCGTTCCAGCGCACCTCGCTTGCCTCGCCCAGCCTGCTTCTCGGCCGCCGCGGCGTGCTGCGCAGTAACCTCGTCCTGTATTCGCGCCAGCCGTTCGGCCTTCCCCTCAACCGGCACGGACGTGTCCTCCTCCGGACGCACGGCATGTGACGCACTCACACCAGCCACTCCCCTCGATCTTCTCGACCTCGCTGCGCCGTGGTCTCCATGGGTACGGCGCACCAAGGATTTTCCGGAACCGATGGCCAATGGTACTCTGACCCGCATGACGGGAGGCAATGCGTCAGATGGCAGTCCATGAAGCTCCCCGCTGGGATGTCACCCCGGCCGAGGCACGCCAAATCCAAGAGGCATTGCGGGATCGCGTCTCCCTCCAAGATGCGGCGTCGCTCGACGCGATCCAGCTCGTCGCGGGCATCGATAACACCTATGTCAAACACGAAGGAAAAACCACCGCGTACGCGGTCATCGTCTTGTTCACCTTCCCAGACCTGGTACAAGTCGAGACCGTCTATGCCGAACGGGTGGTCACCTTCCCCTATGTCCCCGGCCTCTTGAGCTTCCGGGAAATACCGACGATCCTCGATGCCTGGGAACGCCTGGAAATACATCCGGACCTCGTACTCTGCGACGGACACGGGTACGCGCACCCACGGCGTCTTGGGCTCGCAACCCACCTCGGGATCGTGCTGGACCGGCCCACGATCGGCTGCGCCAAGAGCCGGCTCGTCGGGACATGGGACGAGCCTGAACGGACGTTCGGCGCCTATACCCCATTGATGATCGGAGATGAACACGTCGGCGCGGCGGTGCGGACGCGGCCTCGTCATAAGCCGCTCTTCGTCTCACCCGGCCATATGATCTCGATCACGACGGCCATTCGCCTGACACTCGCCTGTTGCCGGGGAGGCTTCATGCCCGTCCCGACCACCACTGCCCATGACCTTGTCACGGCCTACGCCCGCCCACACCGGATCTAGCATCGCATGGGCTCATACGGAATCGGGGCGGGTAGGGCTGCTGGAATGATCCATGGCGGGGGCGTCCGCGCGGGGCTCCGTCCTATCACCTTCACCCGGAGTGAATATCAGGCTGGCCGGTGCGCGCCGAAGGCCTCTCGCAGCGTTCCGACGATTTGGCCAAGCGTCGCCCCCGCCGCCAATGCCGCCTTCATCAGCGGCAGCAGGTTCGTGGTGCCTTCAGCGGCCTCTTGGACCGCCACCAGTGCACCCTCGACCGCCCTCGCGTCCTGGGCTCGCTTGTAGGCAACGACCCGGGCAACCTGGCGCTCGACGGCGGCGGCATCGATCCGCTGGAGCGGGACGCTTGGCGATGGGGCATCGTCCTCATCTCGATACCGGTTGACACCCACGATGACCTCGTCGCCGCGCTCGCGCGCCAACTCCTTACGATACGCGGTCTCGGCTATCGCATTCTGCATGAACCCTTGCTCAATCGCCGAGACCGCACCCCCCTCCGCCTCCACCTGAGCCAACCACTCCCTGGCTTTCGCCTCCAGCTCGTCAGTCAACTTCTCAATGAAGTACGAACCCGCGAGCGGATCGGCCGTGTCCGCAACGCCTGTCTCTTCGGCCAGGATCTGTTGCGTGCGGAGAGCGAGGGTCGCCGCATCCTCCGTAGGAATCGCCAGCGCCTCGTCGAATCCGTTCGTATGGAGGCTTTGCGTGCCACCCAACACCGCCGCCATCGCCTGATACGCGACGCGAACGACGTTGTTGAGCGGCTGCTGCGCGGTCAATGTCACACCGCCAGTCTGGGAATGGAAGCGCAGCATCAGAGATCGGCGGTCACGAGGATCAAATCGCTCCTGGACGAGCGTCGCCCACATCTTGCGCGCCGCTCGCAGCTTGGCGATCTCCTCGAAGAACGTTGAGTGGATACCGAAGAAGAAGCTCATCCGCGGTGCTACCTGGTCGACCGTCAACCCGGCCTCGACCGCGGCTTCAAGGTATGCCAGCCCATTGGCGAGCGTGAACCCCACTTCCTGGGCCGCCGAGCTACCCGCCTCGCGGATGTGATACCCCGAGACCGAAATCGTGTTCCAGGCCGGCAGATGCTCGGCACAATAGGAGAACGTGTCGGTCACGAGGCGCATCGAGGGGCGCGGTGGGAAGATGTAGGTTCCGCGCGCCGCGTATTCCTTGAGAATGTCGTTCTGGATCGTGCCGCTCAGCGTCGCGGGATCAGCACCATGCTCTTCCGCCACGATCTGATACATCAGCAGCAGTAGCGCGGCAGGCGCGTTGATCGTCATCGATGTCGTAACCGCGGACTGGTCGATCCCCTGGAACAAGCGACGCATGTCGTCAAGCGTGCTGATCGCCACGCCGACCCGGCCGACTTCGCCCAGTGCCCGGGGATCATCCGAGTCCATCCCTAATTGCGTCGGCAGATCAAACGCGACGCTGATCCCCGTCTGCCCACGCGCCAGCAGCAGGCGGTACCGCCGGTTGCTCTCCTCCGCCGAAGCAAATCCCGCGTACTGCCGCATCGTCCACCGGCGGCCACGGTACATGGTCGGATAGATGCCCCGCGTATAGGGATACTCCCCTGGATCCTCCCTAGGTTCAGGCGCATCGGCAGCCCGATAGACCGGCGCAATGGGGATGCCGGAATCGGTGATGATCTCGTCTTGATCCTGGCGGGATGTCTGGCGCTGTGCCATCAAGCGATCCTCATGACCGCGATGACCGCGGCGTCGCGAGCTGTTCGGTCGGGGTGCTAGTGTACTGCCGTCTCGAACCCTCCGCCTGTCCAATGGATCAGGCACGAAACCCTCGTCCATACCGGAGAACGCACGCAAACACGGAACGGAACCGTCCCTTCACATCACTCATCTGTCTGCACCAGCTCGGTCAGCACACCGGCGCATGACTCGGGGTGCACAAAGGCGATTTGCCAGCCATGCGCGCCACGACGCGGAACCGTGTCGATCAACCTCACTCCCTTTCGGGTCAGTTCCTCTAACGTGGCCTGGAGATCGGCAACCTGATAGCCGACGTGATGGACGCCATTGCCGCGCTTCCCATGGAACCGGGCGATGGGACCGTCCGGGTCTGTCGGGTGAATCAGCTCGACCCAACCAGCACCGGCGCGAAGGGTCACAGCGACAATGTCCTGCTCCGGTATCGAGAAGCGTTGTGCCGGAGCAAAGCCCAACGACGCGTAGCGCGCGACCGCCGCATCGAGATCATCAACCACGATCCCGACGTGATGAAGAACGAGGGATGCGTCCGGCAGCAAAGGGACAGCCATCTCGGCGGGCCGCTAGTCGCGGTTCGGGTTGACGGTGGAGCCAGGCTTCGGCATCAATTCCGCCTTCGTGGCCGGGTCCGACTCGGGCTGCTTGTCCTCCCGCAGGACCAGCCCGCGCTTCCGCCGGCCCGTTAGCTCGAAGTAGGCCCGTAGGGCCTGGTCAACCACCGGCACCGCGTAATTCGATCCCTCGCCGGCAAACTCTACGAGCGCGGTGACGACGATCTCCGGGTCATCGAACGGCGCGAAGCAGGTGAACCACGCGTGCTGATTCGGATAGATATTCGTCTTCTCGTCCGGGCTTCCGACCTCGGCCGTACCCGTCTTCCCGGCGATCTCGATCACGTCTTCCTCGTCCGGCGGGTTCGTCAACGGCCAGCGCGTCTCGTTGCGTTCCGTGAGGGTGTTCCACCAGTGATTCGCCGACCCGTCCTCATCATGCACGACCTGACGCATCGCCTCCCGGACGACCGAGAAGTGTTCCTTGTCAACCGTCATCCGCCGGAGCACCGTTGAAGCGGCGGAGGCGACCTGTTCGTCGCTTCCCACGGTTTGGCTGACGAGCGTGGGGCGATAGAGCGTTCCGCTGTTGGCAAGGGCCACGGTATTCACCGCGAGCTGAAGGGGCGTCGCTTCGAAGAAGCCCTGGCCAATTGACGTATTGATCGTCTCACCGACGGACCATCCTTGGCCGTAGTTTCGCTGCAGCCAGGCTCCATTCGGTGCCACTCCGGGCGCCTCGCCATCCAAATCGAACTTCGTTTGAGATCCGAACCAGAACTGCTCGGTAAGATTCTTGTGGATCAGCTGGATGCCTAACCCCTCGAAATAATGGAGCTGGCCATTCGTCTTGGCTTCGCGGTTGTAGTCGTAGTAACGCAGGTATTTATCGGAACCTTCCGGCTTGTCTCGTGGCGCGCCCACGTTGTAGAAGTAGATATCGCACGATTGCTTGATCGCGCCATAGAGATCGAGCTCACGATGTCCGGGGAACTTCTGCCAGCAAGGCCACATGTTCCCTTGGGCCTCGTTCCAGTCCAACGGCACGCGGATAGCGCCCGTGCAGGTGTGTGTCGTCTCTGGCGTGATCTTCTTCTCATGCAATGCGGAGATCGCGTGAAAGATCTTCAGCGTCGAACCGGGAGGCTGACTACTGGCAATCGCTCGATTGACATAGGGCTGACCTTGCTCTTCGTCCGTATATTCCTGCCATTTGGCCTCGGAGATCCCATCGACGAAGAGCTGATTGTCGTAGTGTGGGTAGCTCACCATGGCGAGCACCTCACCGTTTTTCGGATTCAGGGCCACCACCGCGCCCGACTTCGCGAAGATCTCCCCTTCTTGGATGTTGTCGATGGCGCGCCGGTCCTCATTCGAGAACCGGATCCCTTGGGCGAGCGCGCGACTCACCGCTGCCTGGAGTTCCAGGTCAATGGTCAGCCGCAGGTCCTGTCCTGGTTTCGGAAGCTTCTCGGTGGTTCCCGGCACGGTCCCAAGCTGAACTCCGTTGACATCGCTCAGGACCCAGCGGCCGCCCTTCTCTCCTCGCAGCAAATCCTCCATCGTCGATTCAAGCCCGGCTTTGCCAATGGAATCGGTGGGCTCGTAGAGCTTGGTCCCGGCCGGGTTCGTCCGGTTCTCCAACTCATCGGGGCTAATCCGTCCCACGTATCCGAGGAGATGTGACATGACCGGCCCGCCGGGATAGTGGCGAACCAGCACACTACCGTCGATCTCCACTCCCGGCAGATAGAGCTTGTTGGCCGCGAGGCGAAGGGCAATCTCCCGAGGAACATCGGTCCGGACGATGATCGCGTTGGTGCTATCAGGAGCGTTCCCGATCTCGTAGTCCAGGATATTCATCACCCGTAAGCCGGGAAGACCACGCGCAGCTTCGCGGAAACGAGCCGCCTGCTCGACACCCAGGTTATCTTCAAGCAGGACGAGGTAATTGATCTTCGCGAGCTCGACGACCGTGTCGACCGACTTCTGGATCTCATCCCCGACACGGCCACGCAGCATCGCCACCTGGGCGTAGACCGCTTCCCGCGTCTGCTCCGGACACGCGCGCCAGTCGATGGCCAACGCCTCGGGCAAATCGAGCTCGGCGATTAGCGTATCGAGAATCCAGCGGCGTTCGAGGGAATCGCGCTTGGGAAGCTCGGCAGGGATGACACGAACTTGCCAGGCCGTCTTGTTCTCGGCCACGACACGTCCGACGCGGTCAAAAATCATGCCCCGGGGAGCCGGCGTCGTCCGGTATCGTTGCGTGTTGTTCCGCGCCTGGGCACGATAGGTGTCTCGCTTGACCACCTGCATAAATCCGAGCCGCCCGGCCAGCACCGCGAAACCAGTCACCAGAGCAGCCCGTGCCAGGAGCAGCCTTCGGGTCACGAAGAGCTGGTCTGCCGCGCGGGGCAGCCCGCGGCGCTTGCTCTTGCGGTATACCGGGGGATCGAACGGAATACGTCGATGTCGAGCCATTAGATCCGAGCTCCCGAATATCTCCGATCAAGGACCGCACCCACGAGGTAGAGTGGCGGCACGACAATCATGGCTAACAGGGCCTGCGGCACGAGGATGCGAAGCGCGGGCTGGAGTCCGATAGGAGCCTCCCCTGCTAGGTCTCGTAAGCCCAGCACGATCAACGGCGCAATCAATGCCGCCACAAACGTCAGGAGCATGGGAAAGACCAGCCCACTTTGGAAGAATCGGCGACGCGCCAATCCACCGATAAGGACGACGGCCAGGAGGCCAAGCCCGTTCGTTCCCAGCGTGTCCATGGCGAGAAGGTCCAAAAGAAAACCGACGCCGGCAGCCCAGAGGATCCCTTCGCCAACCCCGTGCGCCGCGGTCCAAATGAGCACTAACACCAACACGACGTTCGGCTGGAGCTGGATCGGATTGAACTCGGGAATGAGTGTCGCCTGGATGAGCGCCGACATTAGGACGAGCATCGCGAAGAAGACACGAGCCATCAGTCACCCGCCGATTGATCACGCGCGGGAGAGTTCCGCTCCAACGGGGTTTGAGTGTACCATGCGCGCCGGACGGGCCCAGAGACGCCTGACGCTGGACAGGGATGCCAAGAGGTGGCGTATACCGGTCTCAGCACATCGCCAGCCTTCACCGGGTGCGAACCGCCCGCTCCACCGCCGAACGGTGTGCCCGTTGCTCGAATTCATCATCTAACGGTGTCATCTCCACGTGCCCGTAGCGACGCCGCAACCCGGCGCCGAGGAGCCAGTCGGCCAGGACCGGATTCTTCGGCAACAGCGACCCATGCAGGTAGCAGCCAATGGCATGCTGATGAATGGCCCCTTCCGTCCCGTCGCGGCCATTGTTGCCACGGCCGACCCGGACCTTGCCGAGCGGCGTTCCGTTTGGCCCCAGATGGGTGAGACCGCTGTGATTCTCGAACCCCACGAGCTCCCCCAACGGCGTTTCAACCACGACGTTCCCGATGAAGCGCTCCGGGCCAGCCTCCGTCACCAGATCGAATAGTCCTATCCCCGGCAACGGATCACCCGCGTGCGGCCGGTACTCGTGGCCAAGCAGTTGATAGCCGCCGCAGACCGCTAACAACGCGGCCCCACCGGCGACCGCCTCTCTCAGCGCCGCACCCTTCGCGCCTTGCAGGTCGCGCGAGACCGCTATCTGCTGCTGATCCTGGCCCCCACCAAAGAAGAAGATATCGGCATCGGGCAGCGGTTCGCCGATTCCGACATCGACGACCTTCGCCTCGATCTCGCGCCAGCGTGCCCGTTGCGCGAGTGCCAGCACATTGCCACGATCGCCATAGATATTCATCTTCGACCCGTAGAGCCAGGCAATCGTCACGTCCATCCGAGCACGCTCCCTTGGCTGTCGTCGTTATTCCCCGGTCACTGCCGCCAGAATGTTTCTACCGCTCCCAGATCCGCGAGGATCCGGCGTAGCTCCAACATGGCGGTATACGTCGGCAGCACGTACCCCGTCCCACCTTCCGGCACGGATGCGACAAACGCTTCCAGCGCCGTGCGTGGATCGATCGTCAGCGGCTGGATTCGCCCTGGTTCGATTCCGGCGTACTTGAGCCGGTTTGCCATGTCGGCGCCGCGAAGGCCCGTCGTGCTCAGCGGCGCGGAGCCCCCGGCGAGCATCTCGAAATCAACATCCCAAAGCCAAGAGATGTCGCGGCCATCGGCCGCCAAATCATTAATGGCGAGGAGGGTCGGGACCGTCAAGCCGCCAGTCTCAGCCGTCAGCATTCGCAGGACCTCGTTGAAGCCAGTGGGGTTCTTAACGAGTGCCATGACGAGCGTGCGGCCGCGAAACGCCACGCGCTCGATCCGGCCAAACGCGGCCCGAAATGCGCTCAGGGAACGAGCAACCACGTCAGGATCGACTGCCAGCGCCCGCGCTACCGCCGCCGCTGCCACCGCGTTGTACGCGTTATAGAGTCCGGGGACACCGACCGAAACCCGATGGCTATTCACGCCCGCGATGTCAATCGTAACGTCGAGCGATTCCACCCCATGCAGTGCCACATCACGGCCGCTCACGTCCAACGGGGGCCGTGCCGCGTCGCCGTTCGGACATCGCCACGCGCCCAAGTGCGAGACATAGAGCGCGTCGTAGATGAGATCGGCGCCGCAATGGCGACACGTCGCGGCATCGGCGGCGTGCGGTAAGGCGTCGAGGCGGTAGGAGGTATCTTCCAAGCCAAAGGTTAGCCGCCGGGCCCGCAAATCCTCCGTTAACGTCGCCAAGGTCGGATCATCAGCGTTGACGACAATCGTCGTCTCCGCGGGGAGGGCGGTCAGCGCGCGGCGCCAGAGGGTTCCGATGGTGTTGAGCTCGCCATAGCGATCCAACTGGTCTCGAAACAGGTTGTTCAAGAGAATGACACGCGGTTGCACGCGGCGCATGATCTCGGGAAGCGCCGCCTCGTCGGTCTCGATGACCGCGGCGTCCGCCCCCAAGGCGCCCACGATAGACGTTTCATCGGCAAACGCAGCCACCACCCCACGGACTAAGTTTGAGCCGGAGCGATTGTGCAGCACCTCGCTGCCATCCGCTTCGAGGATGTCGGCGACCATGCGGGAGACCGTGGTCTTGCCATTCGTGCCCGCGATGACGACCGCGCCTCGCGTCAGCCTCGCCGTCAGTTTCGTCAGCAGATGAGGATCGATGCGGTCAGCGACGAGACCGGGCGCCGCCGTGCCGCCTCCCCGCCCCGTGCGGCGTATCCCATGCGAGACAACCTTCGCCACCGTCAAAGCGGCGGCCAATCGGGGATCGATCAGCCGGGGCCGACGGCGAGATCGCGTCGTTGCACGAGTCCAGGCCGCGTCACTCTGTGTCACGCGTCCGGCTCGCTCTCCGAATCGGCATCGTCGTCGATCTCCATCACGACCGTCACGACCCTGAGGTTGTCGAAATCCGAATAGGGCACCACGGGAATCGTCAAGAGGTCGCTCTGCTCGTCCCGTTTGATACCTTTACCAACCACTCCGACGACGAGCCGGCTGGGTATCCCAACCGTGCCTTGCTCGCCCCCAACCGTCACGACCTGCTCCCCGGGCTTCGGCTCGGTGTCGCTATCGACCAGGCCCAGCTGAGCCCGGCCACCGACCTGCCACATCCCCTCAAGGACGCCCGTGGCGCCAGAATCGACAAGACGGGCCGCGATGCGCTGTGTGCCATCGATCAGTAACATCACCCTCGCGGTACTCGGCCAGACCTCGGTGACTTGACCGACGTAGTAGTTCGGATCCACGACGGCCATGCCCTTGCGGACCCCATCGTCGGCACCCTTGTCGATGATAATGAACTTTTCCAGGTTCGCGGGGTCATAACTGAGCACGCCCGCCGAGAGGAGCTCGTATTCCGGATATTGCGCTTCGATGTCGAGCTGCGCCCGGAGCTGCTCATTATCCCTCGCGACTCCCCGCAGTTCGGTGTTCTCGACGCGAAGCGCGTCGTTCTCGGCCCGGAGCCTGGCGATCTCCGCCTCTAGCTCCGAGGGGTCTCCTCCCTCTCCGAGGCGGCCCAGCCCCCCTGTCAGGACGCTGAGACCGTCCTGTAAGCTGCCTTTGAACGGGTCGATGACATTCCGGCTGTCCAGCCCGATCAAGGCGGCGCTCGTCACGATGAAGAGCAGCAACAGCATCACGGTTTGCCGGACGGTCAGCGTGGACACCTGTACGCCTCGCGTTAACGTCGAGTGGGAAACGACCGCCGCGCGTGGCGGAATGATCCAATAGCATGATGAGGATAGCATGCGCTCATGGGCCTATGCCTGGTCGACACATCCGTACGGACGCCATGGCCACCCGTCGAGACGCGGCCGCCAGAACCCTAATCGCGGTGCTAGGAAGCCCGCCGTAGTTCCTGGCCGCTGGCCAGCGCCCGCTGGTAGAGATGCAGGGCCTCAGCCACCCTGCCCGTTCCCCGTGCGACGCAGGTGAGCGGATCTTCCGCGCGGTAGACGGGCATCCGAAGCTCGTTTTGGAGCCGGCGATCCAGGCCCAGCAGGAGCGCGCCGCCCCCCGCGAGCGTGATGCCGTTCTCCATGATGTCGGCGACGAGCTCGGGAGGTGTCTCCTCGATACTCGTCTTCACCAGCTCGATGATCGTGTTCACCGGTTGTGAGATCGCATCCCGAAGCTCAACCGAGGACACCTCGACCGCCTTGGGCAGCCCCGTCAGGAGATCACGGCCGCGGAGGGTGACTCTCACCTCTTCCTCCAGCGGATAGGCCGAGCCGGCGGCCATCTTCGCGTTCTCCGCGGTGCGCTCACCGATGATCAGGTTATGGTCCCGCCGGGCATATTGGATGATCGCGTCGTCGATCTCGTCTCCCGCCACTCTCAGTGAATGGTTGACGACGATCCCACCGAGCGAGATGACCGCGACCTCGGTTGTACCGCCGCCGATATCGACGATCATGCTGCCGATAGGCTCATTGATCGGCAACCCCGCGCCGATCGCGGCGGCCATCGGCTCCTCGATCGTGTATGCCTCACGCGCACCGGCCGAGAGGGCCGCGTCCTTGGCGGCGCGCTTTTCGACTTCGGTGACGCCGCTCGGGATGCCGATGACCACCCGCGGATGAGGCGCCATCAGCCGCTGCATATGGACCTTCTTGATGAAGTAGTGGAGCATCATCTCAACGGTGTCAAAGTCAGCGATTACGCCGTCCTTGAGGGGCCGCACCGCGATGACTGAATCGGGCGTCTTCCCGACCATTGCCTTGGCTTCGACGCCGACACTGATCGCCCGTCGGGTCTTTCGCTCAATCGCAACCACCGAAGGCTCGGAGATCACGATTCCCTTACCGCGGACGTAAACTAGCGTATTGGCGGTGCCAAGATCTATTCCGAGGTCACGACTGAACAGGCCGAAAACGGCCGAGACGGGTCGAAACACCCTAGTTGACCTCCGGAGGGCGGTAGTGACCGCCGAGGATGATGCGCGAAAAGTAAGACGAGCGATGAATGTCACGCTCCGGTCTCAGCCAAGACCGGGTATCCCACGGCTTTGCCCGCCCAAGATGGCGGCGACACCGACGACAGATCGAATCCGTAGCGTGCCGGAGTATAGCATAGTGGCCGTCCACGGCCGCATGATCGCGGTCCCGCGACAGGCCGAAAGCCTAATTAGAACTCGAACCACCGAGCTTCCCCTTGGTAAGCACCCATGGCCTATACAGGGTGGCACAGGGGCGCCCGAGACCTTACCTTAGTCGTGCATCCATCAACGAGCAGCCGAGAGGTCCGCAAGCCGGTTCGTACACGGGAGGACGCACCATCGATGGCGGATAACGCACACGGGAACAGCCTTCCGGAAACGCCCCATGAGCTTCCGGTCGATCGGGCCAAGGTCGACGCCCTGCTCGACCGCGTTCGGGATGGCGAGGAGGTCGACCTCCTCGAAGCGTTCCTTGAGGTGGTCGACTGGCGCGGCGGCTTCGGCAGAGCCGGCGGCGACCCCCTGGCTGTCGAGGAGATCGCCCGCCTCATTGCCTACTACCGGGCCAAGTTCGCCGATGTCGGCCCGCTCTACCTCGCGGAACTGCTCTCGACCGAGTTCATCACCGAGCAGCGAGCCCGCGGCGACATCGTCTTCTCCGACGACCTGCTCGTCCTCGGCCGGGAAAACCCGGAGCTATGGGCTGAGATTCGGGCCTTCTTCCGCCGCAAAGAGTTTGCCACGGCCCTCCTGGCGATGGCCCACCACCCAACGAGGCAAGAGCAGTAACGACACCTCTCCAGCCCACGATCTCGACCCTTGTCGAGTCTTATCCCGCATGCGCCCGTCCCACCGCCTCCAGCACGGCCCGGCGCGTTAGGCCGCGCACGACCCGGCGACGGTAGTCGGCGGAGGCATGGAGATCATCCAGGAGGTCGATACCCTCGTCCGCCTTCTCGCAGGCCTGGCCGACGCGTCCGTCATCCAACTTGGCACCCACCAATGCCGCCTCAACGGCCGGGGCCCGCGTGGCGTGATCGCCGGCACCCGTGATGCCGATCCGGGCTGCCTCGCACGTTCCGTCGGCGGCGAGCGTGACCACCGCCGCAACCCCGACGACCGCGTAGCCGGACGCCTGGTTGGCCAGCTTTTGGTAGCTCGTGCCGGTCCGCTCCGCCATCACCGGCACCCGGACCTCTGTCAGCACTTCCTCCGGCGCGAGTGCGGTCGTCAAGAATCCGACGAAGAAGTCGCTGGCCGGAATCGTCCGCTCCCCCTCTGGGCCGGCAGCGACCATTTCAGCGTCCAGGGCCAGAATACCGGCGGGGTAGTCCGCTGCGGGATCAGCATGCGCCAGCGTGCCCCCGATGGTGCCGCGCGCACGGACCTGACGGTCTCCGACCACCTTCGCCATGTCCACCAGCAATGGACACTGAGCCTTCAGCGTCTCATCGCGCTCAATCGCCCGGTGGGTCGTCATCGCCCCGATCACGATGGTGGCGCCATCGAGGCGGACGCCGCGCAGATCACGAATATCCCCGATGTCAATAAGATGCGCGGGTTCGGCCAGTCGGAGCTTCATCACCGGTAATAGGCTATGCCCACCGGCGAGCAACTTCGCCCCGTCCGATTCGTGCTTCTGGAGCAGCCCGATCGCGTCCTGAACGCTGCCGGCCCGGTGATATGAGAACGCGGCTGGATTCATGCCCTCTCCCCTGTATCCACTGTCAATCCCAAGCGCGGTGTACCGATTAGCGCGTGAAGAATGGCTCCGGCTGCGCACCGGCGGCCACTTTCTCCGATGCCGCGCGGACCGCTTTGACGACGTTGTGATATCCGGTGCAACGGCACAGGTTGCCATCGAGTGCCCGGCGGATCGCGTGCTCGTCCGGCGACGGCTCGTCCTCCAACAATGCGATCGTCGAGAGCACCATCGCCGGCGTGCAGTAACCGCACTGAAGACCGTGCTCCTCCCAAAACGCTTGCTGGATCGGATGGAGTGTCCCTGCCGGGGCCACGCCCTCGATGGTCTTCACTTCGTGGCCCTGCGCCTGTGCCGCCAGCACCATGCAGCTCTTGACCGCCTCGCCGTCAAGCAGCACGGTGCAAGCGCCACACTGGCCCGTCTGGCAACCGATATGGGTGCCAGTCAGCCCTAATGAGTCTCGCAGGAAATACACGAGCAACGTCCGCGGCTCAACCTCCGCCCGGCGTGCGCTACCGTTCACCGAAATCTCAACCGTGATCCTCTCCAACTGAAAGCTCCTTATCAGCCCATCATGGCGGTCCGGGACAATGGGCCGGCCGCCTTCATCGATCATCGGTCATGACGCCTTGGCGGCTTTGCCGTCCAGGCATTCGAAGAATTGTCCGACGATCATCCGCGCCGCGGGCTGCATCACCCGCGCCCCGACTCGCGCCAAGGTGCCCCGGACATTCGCCTCGCCGGTATAGCTGACGACCGTCTGTCCACCTGAATCCGCGAGCGAGAGCGAGCCTTCGCCGGACACTTCGCCCTGCGAGCCTTTCCCCTCGACCCGCATCCGGTAACTCTCCGGCTCCTGCTTGTCGGTGATTTTGACGCGACCCTGGAAAGTACCCCGGATCATCGCCACGCCGATCTTCATGGTCGCCGTATATTCATCCGGCCCGACCAGCTCCAGCTTTTCACAGCCGGGCAGGCAGGCCTGCAACACATGGGGGTCGAGCATCATCTCCCAAACCCGCTCCCGCGGCGCCGCGAACGTATGCTCGCCTTTCAGTTCCATCCACCCCTCCCTCGTTCAGATCCGTGGCGACCCATGGCCGCGCGTCCCTCGGTTAGCGATTCTACCAGGGCAACAGCCGTGCCGGGGATAGTGACCACGAGCCGTCGCTCCTCCCTACTGACGGCCACTGGCCCGCCACGCCGCGATGATCTCACGGTCGTGGCCGAACGCCAGCTCTGGAAGCTCATCAAGCCCGAACCAAGCCACCTCCTCCAAGTCATCGCCGGGAGAGGGCGTGCCTTCACCGCGTGACGCCGCGTACGCCGCGAGAACCACCGCTTCGCCCGTTTCTGACCAGAGTCCCAGTAACGGGCCAAGGCAGGCCGCTAAGCCCGTCTCTTCGCGCACCTCACGTCGCGCCGCATCCTCGACCCGCTCGCCGCGCTCGACGAAACCGGCTGGAAAGCTCCAGCAGCCGGGATTTCGCGTCCCAGCGCCCCGCCTCCCGAGCAGGATCCGGTCCCCATACGCGATCACCACCGCCACGGCGAGCTTGGGATCGAGGTAGGCGACGGCGCCACAGCCGGCACAGACCGGCCGCACCCGGCCGTCAACGTCTCGCTCGGTCATGGCCCCGCCGCACTCCCGGCAATATCCCGCCACGTTTCACTCCTTGGCTTCGGCTCGAATGGCAATGTCCCTGGATGACGCCCTCGGTGACATCGCGATGGCTCCACCATAGCCTGCCCACTGCAATCGAGACGCAGTGGGAACGAGGGCGACCACATCGGGTCTCCCGTACGAGCCGGCGACGGGCTGGCATGGAGATTCGCCGGATGTGGCGATTGGCGACCAAGCGCATGCCACGCACCCCTACGAAGCGGGCGATGTTTATCCGAGATATGCCGATTCCAGGGGTTGGCCGCGCTATGATCCCGGCATGTGCAGCCAGGTTCGAGCCCCGCCCGGTGGCTGCCAGGTTGGGTCCGTCCCATCTCTTGCACCTGGCGTCCGTGGCTGACACCGGAACGAGCCACCCCACCGGCACGGTGCCGGTGGGGTGGGTAGATGGGAGAACGCGGTTCTCCCATCGCGCTAGCCAGGACGGAAAAGGTGGGCTTATCCGCCGCTCTTCAGGGCCTCGATCTCCTCCTGGTATCGGTCGAGCGTCTCCTCGACCGGCGCCCCGCCGGTCACGATGTCGTTGAAGGCATCAGTCAGGATGCGCTCGACTTCCGGCCAGTACGTGACGTTCGGCCGCGGTTGGGCGACTTCCAACGCCTCCCGGATCGTCTCGAAGTAGGGCTGCTGCCACTCCTCGACGGCCGCGAAGGCATCGGTGCGGATTGCTGGCCAACCCAGCTCAGCGACCAGCTTCTCTTGGACCTCACGGCACATGAAGTAGCGCGCGAAATCGAGCGCGAACTCCTTATTGGGCGTGCCCTTCACGATGCCGAAGACATCACCGCCCAGCACCAGCGCATTGCCGGCCGGTCCCTCCCAGCCGTCGTAGGTCTTGACCTCCTCCTTGCCGCCCTCCTGTACGATCACGTTGACACCAAATGGCCAGTTCTGGGCTAGGGCAACGCTCTCATTGAGGATGTAGGTGTTAGTCGTGTCGAACGTCGCCGTTGGGTACTGCGGCGTGAGGTACGGCTCCAATTCCTGCAGGAACTCAAAGGCCTGGACCGCCTCCGGCGTGTTGATATTGAGCGGGTCAGCCCCCGCCTGCCACAGGAACTGCGTGACCGTCACGCCGACGGCACCACCAGGAACGCCCTGGATCGAGACCTGGCCGACGCCAGCCTGCTCCTCGATTGTCTGCGCGACCTGCAGGAGCTCCTCCCAGGTCTGGGGCGGCTCGACCCCGTACTGCTCAAAGAGGTTCTCGTTGTAGTAGGTGATCTGGACGTTGGGTCGCGCCGGCAGGAAGTAGTACGTGCCGTCGAACTGGAGGACCGGCTTCAGGGCCTCGATTGTCGTCTCCGGCAGGATCTCTTCGGCGTTGGGGATCGGTTCTACCAGCCCCTGATCCACCAGCGGCGCTAAGCTATTGTTGTCCTGCGTCAGCAGATCGATCTCGACGTTGCCGGATTCGACCTGCGCCTCTAGCGTCCGAATCACATCCTCCGACTCAATGTTGACGCGCTCAATCTCCCCACCGGTCATCTCTTGGAAGGCGTCGATCACTTCCTGGAAGACTGCCGCCTCCGTCTCGGCAAGAGCCACCGAGATTCTCAAGGTTTGGCCCTCATAGTCGCCGAATGGACCGCACTCGTCCGCGGCTGCCTCCGGACTCGCCCCCTCGCCAGTTGCCGGAGTTGCGTCCTGCGCTCGGGTCGGCCGCGCACTGAGCAGCGCCCCGAGTGCCGGCACGGATACCCCAAGTGCAGCCGCACGAGCGGCCAGTTGCCGCCGGCTCAACCGCCCATCCAGGTACGCCTGAAGCAGCTCATTCAACGCGGTACGATCACCGCTCATATTCCGGTTCTCCATCGAGTCCTCCTCCGTCATAGCTGCCGATAGAGCAGCTGCTCGAGCATATGGCTCCCCGTGGAGCCACGTCGTGCGACAATCACACGCTAACCTTTGACCGCTCCGCTCATGTAGCCACTACGGATCCACCGTTGGAGCACGAGCGTGAGCAGGATGACTGGAATCGTCAAGATAATGGAGAAGGTCGCGACATCGGTGACGTTGCCGCGGTTGGCGTAGTAGTAGGTAATCAGCGGTAGCGTCTGCTCGGTCAGGAAAAGGTAGATCGCGTAGAGCAGGTCGTTCCAGGAGTCGAGCCAGGCGAAGATCGCCGCCACCGCGATCCCCGGCAGCGCCAGCGGCAGGACGACCCTGACCAGCGTGCCGATCCGCCCACTGCCGTCGATGGCGCTCGCCTCTTCCAGGGTCCGTGGGATCACCTCGAATGTGCCGACCAACACCCAAGCCACCAGAGGCAAGGTCCGGATCAAGTGCGCTAGGATGAGTCCCACATCGCTATCGTTCAATCCCCAGGCGAAGAAGTTGCTCGCGATTGGGGTGGCGATGATCACCTCCGGGAACATCCGCGTAAAGAGCAGCCCGAGGACGACGCCGTAGCGTAGGCCCCGCGGCAGGCGAGAGATGACGTAGGCCGCCGGCGCCGCGATCAGGATCGCCAGGATCGCCGTGCCGAACGCCACAGTCAGGCTATGCCGCATCGGGGGCCCGACGATTTCCCAGTCGAGCAAGCGGTTCCAATTATCCCAGGTGACAGTGTTGATGAGGTACGACGGGCGCGGGGCGGTCGCCTCGGCGAGCGT
>DASYWB010000196.1:0-7738 GCA_035936495.1 Thermomicrobiales bacterium | reverse complement strand
CCAGTCTCGACACTCGTGCGGACGGCCAGGGCGAGCTCCAGCGACCGCGTTGCCTCATCGCCGTCGGTCAGAAACCGCTGGTCCTCAAGATGCTCTAAGAAGTGGCGCAGCTCCGTGCGGTACGGTCCTTCCGCCAGCGGGCTTGACGGGACCACATAACTCGCATTGGCGGTCGGCTCCGCCTGCTCGACCGTCAGCGCCACCGTCTCGTCGCTGGCGTGCCGGATCAGCCCATCCGACCCCGCGATCTCTATGGCCGTGCGGAAGCTGGTGTGCGCCCAACTTCCCTCAACGTGGGCGATGACGCCCGTCTCGAACCGGAGGATCGCCAGCGCATAATCCACCGTCAATTGGCGTGGCGTGGAGCTGAGCGAGTGAGCCATGACCCGCTTCACGGGACCGAAGTACCAGCGCAGGGTGTCCAGGTCGTGGATCATCAAGTCGAGGATCATGCCGCCGCTTTGGGCCACGTCCGCGTACCAGGGCCGCATTGACCGGGGATGCAGGTTGAGCCGGCGTGCCCGGACGACGCCGACCTGCCCGATCACCCCCTCGTGAAGCAATTGCTGAATCCGGGCGTATTCCGGGAAGAAGCGAACGACATGCCCAACCATGAGGCCAACCCCAGCCTCACGGCAGGCCCCCACCATCGCATTCGCGTCGTCCAACGTCAGCGCGATCGGCTTCTCACAGAAGACGTGCTTGCCGTGCTTCGCGGCCAGCTCCGTCATCGGCCGGTGCAGGAGGGTCGGCACGGCCACGATAACGGCATCGACATCAGCCGCCGCCATCGCCTCATTGGGGTCGGAGGTGTAGCGGGCGCCAAGCGGTTGCGCGACCGCGCGGGCCCGCTCAGGATTGACATCGGCGATCCACGCGACGCTCACGCCCGGCAGGCTGTCAGCCGCCCGCGCGTGGATGGTTCCCAAGGAGCCCGCGCCGACGATGGCGACCCGTGTCATGTGAGGCGATACCTCCGCGGTTCATTGATGGCGGACTGTCGGTAGAGGTTGGTCAGGAACGATCCTCCTGCTCCCCGCCCCTATTGACTCATCCCTTCAGGGCGCCGATACGGATCCCTTGCAGGAAGTAGCGCTGGAAGAGCAGAAAGAAGGCGATCATCGGCACCGCCGCCACCGCCGCTCCGGCCATGATCAGCCCGACATCGGTCGAGAACTCTCCCTGCAGGGTCGCGACACCGACCGGCAGCGTGTACTTTGCGCCGTCCCGTAGGACGATCAGAGGCCAGATGAAGTTGTTCCACGACCGCATGAACATAAAGATCGCCAGAGTCGCCGCCGCTGGCTTCGCGAGGGGAAGAACGATCTGCCAGAAGACTTGCCAGTCACCCGCGCCGTCGAGCCGTCCGGCTTCCTCCAGTTCCTTCGGTAGCGTCTGCATATACTGCCGCATCAGGAAGATGCCGAAAACATCTGCGAGCCCCGGGAGGATCACCCCCAGGTGGCTGTCGGCCAGGCCCATGCGGCTAATGAGCAAGAAGTTCGGGATCAGCGTCACCTGCGCCGGGATCATCAACGTCGAGAGCAGCAGCCAGAAAAGAACGTTGCGCCCCGGAAACTGCTTTCGGGCGAAGGCGTAGCCGGCCATGCTGTCGAAGAGGACGTGGAAGACGGTGATAGAGACGGCGATGATCGCGCTATTCAGGAGCCAGCGCCAGACCAGCCCCTGCGTCTGGCGGATCAGCCGTTGAAAGTTCTCGATCGTCGGGACATACGCCCGCTCCGCGACCCAGGTCGGCACCGAGGTGGGATCGGCAAGGGACTCCGGCAGCGGAATGAGGCTCGGCGGCGTCTTGATCGTCGACGACGCCGGCGTGAAGGCCGTGCTGAGCATCCAGAAGAGCGGGAAGAGCGAGATCATCGTCGTGACGGCCAGTATCGCCACCACGACGAGCTTCCCGAGGGACCAATTCATGCGGCGGAGCTCCGGCCGGGTCGTAAGCATCCCCCTACCTCCCGAACCGATCGACCACGCGCGTAGTGCGGGAGCATTCCGGCCACCCATGACACTCAATACTCCACGTCCGACCGGAAGTACCGAAACTGGATTGCCGCCGCGGTCCCGACCAGGACGAAGAGTACGATCGCCTGCGCCGATGCAACGCCGTACTGCCAGTCACGGAAGCCGGTGTCGTAGATCAGTTGGACAATCGTCGTCGTGGCGTAGGCCGGGCCGCCGCCGGTCATGATGTAGACACGCTCGAAGACCTCGAACGCCCAGATCGTATACATCACCACCAGGTAGAGCGTGGTCGGCTTCAGCAGCGGCACCGTGATATCCCACCACTGTCGCACCGCCCCTGCTCCCTCCAGGCCGGCTGCCTCGTAGAGATCGGCAGGGATCGAACCCATCGCCGCGGAGTACATCACCACCCCGGCCGCCGGGATCGTCAGCGCGGCCGAGATGATGACTGCCCAAAGCGCCAGATTCGGGCGGGCCAACCAGGGTACCGCGCCGAGGTCGAGCAGCTGGTTGAAGACCCCGAAGCGCGGGTTGAACATCCAGCGCCAGACCGTCGCCAGGATCACCACCGACGTCACCGCCGGCAGGTAGTAAGCGGCGCGGAAGAACGTTTGCCACCGCGCGGCCAGCGGCTTCATCATCCCGGCCAGGATCAGGGAGACCAGCAGGTGAACCGGCACGGTAATCGCGGTGTAGATCAGGGTGTTGACGAGCGCCTTGCGGAAGACGCGATCGTCCGCCAGGCCGACGAAGTTGTCCAGGCCGATCCATTCCCGCTGCGTCAGTGAGGCGTCCTGGAACGCCAAGAGCAGCGACCAGAGGACCGGCCCAAAGAGAAAGACCAGGAACATGAGCATGCTGGGCAGCACGAACAGGTAGCCCGACCGCCACTTTCGCCAGCGTACCTGCCACCGTGCCCGTGCTCCTGTCCGCGCCGCGCTGACCGGAACAGCTCGTGCCATTGATTTCTCCGGCGCCGAGACGCGGAAGCCGGGAGTCGGAAGACCGCTAGGATCGGCGGCCTTTCTGCTCTCTTTCTCCCGGCCTCCGGCTGTCGTCCTAGGCGTCCGCCTCCTCTAGCAGTGGAGCGATCTCCTCCCCAGCGAGTTCCAGGGCTTCCTCCGGGGACAGAGCGCCGGTGACCGCAGCCTGGATCTGGGCGTTGACGGCGGCCGAGACCTGGCCCCAAACCGGGGTCTGCGGCATCAGTTGCGTGTAGCTCACCATATCGACGAACTTCTGCATCGCCGGGTTGTCCTCCGGCATCTGCACTGACCTGCGGGCCGGCGGCGCCAGGTAGTAGCCGGGCACCGCCTCGGCGACCTCGGCCGAGGTGAGGAATTTGCCAAACGCCATCGCCGCCGCTAGCCGGTCGGCGTCGTCCTGCTGCCGAATGGCGAAGGTGCCCAAGCCGCCCACGGTGACATGCTCGCCCGCCGCTCCGATCGGGATCGGCCGCACCTCGAACGGGATGTCTTCGGCGCGATACGTGCCGATGTCACCCGAGGCTCCGAGGTACATTGCTAGGGATCGCTGGTCCTTGAAGGCGGCGACGATATCGGCCAGCATCTGATTGCCGAACTCCGGAGGCGTTACGCTATCGGTCAGCGCCAAGTCGGCCAGCTTCTGCAAGCCGCTGACCGCCTCCGGACTGTCGAAGGTATAGGCGCTGCCATCCTCGGTCAGCACCCGGCCGCCGTCAGCGTAGAGGAAGGCCCAGACGTTGATGATGTCCGGCTGGATAGCCGAGGAGAAGCCGTAGACCTGAGTCCCATTGATGTCGCCGGTCAGCTGCTGGGCGGCCTGGCGGAACTCGTCGTAGGTCCAGTCATCGCCCGGCAGCTCAAGGCCCTTGGCCTCGAATAGCTCTGGGTTGAGGTAGACGGCCACCGGCGGCACCCAGAGCGGCCAGGCCCAATGTTGACCGTCGACCTCGACGCCTGCCAGCACGTTCGGGTAGATATCCTCCAGGTCAGCCTCGGTGAGGTACGGGTCGATGGCGGCCGCGAGGCCCTCGTCGACGTACTTCACGAGGCGATCTGAGGCGATCCGGAAGATGTCCGGTGCGTCGGTCCCGCCAGCGGCGAGCGATGTGTCCAGCGTCTGCTGCCCTCCCTCGAAGGGCACGCCGACGATGTTCACGGTAATGCTGGGGTGGCGCTCCTGGAAGGCGGCAACCGCCTGGTCGGCCAGCTGCGAGGCAACGCTCTCACCGCCCGGCGTGTAGCCGAACTGGTACCAGTTGAGGGTGCCGGTGTAGCTCAGCGAGACGGGGCTCGCGACCGGTGTGGTGTCCTGTCGCGCGTCCACCATCCCCCCGCGTGCGGCTAGGGCGGCAACGGGCGTAGCGGCAAGCATCTGGACGGCGCGTCGACGGGTCAAGGACATAACGTTGTTCCCCCCTTGGTTCATTCCGCATCGCACCCAAGCGAAGCGAGCGATACAGTCTCCAACGCCCCCCTTTGGGCGCCGGCTCTCCTCGGGCCGAGCCGTCAGCTCATGCCGGCGTCCAGGAGGCGCACGGGCAGGCTGCTGCTCCTCTCGGCCTGTCCGGCTAGTATAGCCGCTGGTACCGAGAGGGAAACCGGTTGATCCTGCGGAAGGACGCGCCGCCGAGCAGCCGGATATTGATGAGAGCCGCGTCCATCGGCTGGAGAGGATCCGCGGCACGTTGCAGAAGAGCAGGGCAACGGAGCCGAAGAGGCTGAGGGCAGCGACGTGCTGGCCCGTGCGGTTGTGGTGCAGGACGTTCGAGGTGTTGTGGAGGATCGAGCCGGTAGCGACGGCGACCATGGCGAGCGAGAACCAGAGGCCGAGGCTGAATCCCGAGAGGATGCTCGCGACGATCGGGCCCGCCGCCGTGAGCAGATGATGAGCCCGGCCGTGGGCATCAGGTCCTTCTCGCCGTCGTCGCGCCCACGATCAGGGGTAGGAACAGCACGGTGTCCGCGAGGATGAAGGTTATGCAGGCGTCCGGTGCGGCAGACGCGACGGGAATGGCAGTGAGTCCTAGGTATGAGTGACGGCGACGCGATCCGCGACCCGTGCTGCAACGGACCTACCTCGGTACAGCTCTCAGGCATGCCCGAGTGGTGGGGAGTACGGGGAGCGGAAGGAGGCGGGATAACCCCGAACGACTGTTCCTGTCCCTTACCCCCGGCCGCCTAGGCGAGGCCGAATAGCAGGGCGGAAACCGCGACCCAGCCAAACATGACGAGCCAGGTCAGGCGTGGGGCGGCCGGATGGAGACGGACGATCAGGGCCATGGCGGCAACCCAGAGCAGGCCGCCGGCGAGGAGGATTAGCCCGAGATCGCCGGTGGGGCCTAGGTCGTCGGCCTGGGCGTCAGCGCGGGCAATGAGCCACTCCGTGAACCACCAGCCTAGCCCCATCAGTCCTAGCCAGACGTGAATCGCAATGGCCACGCCGAGATTGGGCGCGGGGATCCGGCGGAGTGGCGACCGTGGGCGGTGACCGTTCTCCCCGTTTGTCGGGTGCGAGCTGCTGGCGTCGGTCACCGGCGTGTCTCCTCTCATCATGTCCCGGCCGCTCCACGGCCCCGCTCCGCGTAGACTAGGCAGCGTGGCCGATTCCGGCAAGCGTAGGGGGTGGTGATTGAGCATGACGGTACAGCTTGGTGGAGCGGTGCTCGCGTCCGATGGGGCGATCAATGCGCGCGGTGACCATGGCTGCTTCGGCTGCGGTCGCCTCAATCCCCACGGGCTGCGCCTCCGATTTTTTCCAACTGAAGAGGGCGTCTACACGCCCTTCACCCCGGAGCCGGTTCACGAAGGCTATACCGGGCTGGTCCACGGTGGCATCATCACGACGGTGCTGGACGAGGTCATGGCCTGGTCGCTCTATCGCCTGGAGATCTGGGCCGTCACCGCCAAGATCGATGTCGTCTTCCGCCGACCGCTTGAGGTCGGCGTCGAGACGCGTGCAATTGGGCGCCTAATGGCGGATCGGCGCCGCCTGCTTGACGTGGCGGCCGAGCTCCGCCGCGCATCCGACGATCTTCTCCTCGCCACGGCAACCGCCACCTTCGCGCGCGTGCCGGAACAACAGGCTGCGGCCTGGCAAGGGCGATACGTGGACTAGGAACTTCCGACTCTCACCTCCAAACTCCGACCCTGTATCTCAATGCCGCAGTAGGTGCAGCAGGTGGTCGGCCGTCAGACCCCGGCTCGTCCCGTCACGGACGCGGCCGCCGAGACCATCAGGCTCAGGACGCGCAGCAGCCGCTGGATGCTGCGCTCGTCGAGGAGGAAGAGGGCGAGCTCGGATTCCGCGTCATTGAATGGGATCTGGTCAGCAACGTCGTCACCATGCTCGCCCTCGGCCGTGCTAGCGGCCTGCATCGCGGCTTGCCAGACCGTTGCTTGGGCGTCGGCCGCCCGCAGCAATCTCAACAGCGCCGTTGCCGCCTCACGCCGGACTCGATCAGCATCGGAGGGAGAGATCAACGTCGCGAGATCGGTCTCGTCGGTGCTCTCCGGTGGACCGCCGGAAAGCGCCTGAAACGAGGCCGGCGTCGTCGCCAAAATGAACGCGTGCTCGGCTGACTCGGCGTGGGCAAGCGGCCTCGGCCCAGGCGATTCCCTTTCGGCTGCCTCCTGGAGTATCTCCAGGTCCTGGTCATACCGTGCCCTGACGGCCGTCTCGCCAAGGGGATAGACATAAACAAGAAAAGCGGCCGGTCCCGCGGTCGACTCCAGCCGAGCGGCGAAGACAACCTGTGATTCTTCCTGAGAAACGGCGATCAGCTCTCGCGCCAGCTCGACCGGGTTCGCGTCGGACTGAACCGCTTCCAAGAGGAATGCGGCCGCCTTTTCGGCCAGTGAGTCAATATCCCTGTGGCTCGCGGCCATGCATGGTCTCCTCGATCAACTCGGACGGGGACACGGCTTTCTGGAACGCCGCCTCATTGCGCCGTGGACGTCGTCTTCATCCCGAAGCGCTCGGCTCGTTCGTACAACCGCCCGCCTTTTCCGGCGCCTACCCGCGCATCTTCGCAATGACCTCATTGGCGAGGCGCTCGACAATTCCGTCGGGATACGGCGTCGGCAAGTACAGGACGAAATGGGTAGCGCCGGCGTCAGCAAACTCTTGCAGGGTCCTGACAGTTCCAGGGAGATCGTCTGGATCTAGCCGGTACTGGTAGGAGAGCACAATCTCCGACGGATCACGACCGATCACGTCGCAATGGTTGGACAGGACCGTGACTTTGTGCCGGAAGGTTTGGACGTCGCCTCCCGAGAAGTTCCAGATGTCGGCATGCTTGGCGACAACGCGCAGCGTGAGCTGCTCCCCACTGCCGCCGATAACGAACGGCGGATAGGGGTGCTGAACCGGTTTCGGCTCACTCCGGGCCTCCTTCAGCTGGTAGTAGCGACCATCGAAGTCCACCGTGGGCTGGGTGAAGAGGAGCTTGATGATCTCGCAAGCCTCGTCAAGGCGGCGAATCCGCTCGCCAGGGGCGTAGAGCGGGATCCCCATGCTCGTGTGCTCATACTCGTTCCAACCGGCGCCGATTCCGAAATCCAGCCGCCCGTTTGAGATGACATCAACCGTCACCGCGATCTTGGCCAATACCGCCGGATGGCGGTACGTATTCCCGGTGACCATCAGCCCAAGTCGAAGGCGCTCTGTCTTCGCCGCGAGGGCCGCGAGAACAGTCCACCCCTCTAAGCACGGACCGCTGACATCTCCGATAATCGGCGCGAAGTGGTCGAAGAGCCAGGCATGTTCGATC
>DASYWB010000195.1:0-3495 GCA_035936495.1 Thermomicrobiales bacterium | reverse complement strand
CCCGGCGCCCACCGCTCACCTGAGCAACTCTCCAGAGCATGGCACGGCGGTGGGGACTGTGACGGCCGGTCAGTTGAACTAACATTCAGCTCTACGGGACGAATCGACCGACGACGGAGGATGCGACATGAAGCGGACGTTCATCGCGGGCCTTCCCGACGCGTGACCACTCCTCTCAGCGACGACCAGAAGGCTGAGGTGCTCCGCCTGATAGCGGCTGACGAGCCGTTGCCGCCCCACTTTCGGGAGCGGCTGTTTCCAGCAGGATCGCGGCCAGAAATCCTGTGGCCCGGCAAGTCGGAGGCCCTCCGGCAGTCGCGCGAGCCAGAGGTAGCGTTGCGGACGGTCGAAGAAGTTGGGACGGGAGAACGGCCCTCTCCCTTCCCTCCCGGAGCGTATGGCGCGAACCGGATCAGCCCTAGGTCGGCCCACTCGGAAGGACAGGAGGGCCTCCCCTGCGGTGTGCGCCCTGCCAGTCACGTAGGGGCCGACCTTGTGTCGACCGATGTCCGGGAGGGAACGCTCCCTCTAGTAGACTCGGGGACCTCAGCCCCTCCCCCGAAATCGGGGGAGGGGAGCTTGGTGGGCGAGAGCACACGTTCGTTTCGGAGCCGGCTGATGCATGGTGATAATTTGGGAGCGCTCGCGGCGCTGGCCGAGGGGCGGATCCGGCGGGAGATCGACGCGGCGGGTGGGATCCGGCTGATGTATCTCGATCCCCCATTTGCCACCGGTGATAGCTTCGCCATGGAGGTCCCCATCGGTCCGGCCAGCAGCGGTCCAGTGACAACGCTCCGGGTGCCCGCGTATCGAGATGTCTGGCGTGGTGGGCTCGCCAGCTATCTCTCGATGCTGGCTCCTCGTCTCCAACTCCTCCACGACCTGCTCGCCGATGACGGTAGCGTGTATTTCCATTGTGACTACCGCGCCGCGGCCGCCGCCCGTCTCCTGCTCGACGAGATCTTCGGCCCCGATCGTCTCCTCAACGAGATCGTCTGGACCTACGGCCTCGGCAATGCCTCCAGCCGCCGTGCCTTCGGCCGAAAGCACGACACGATCCTGCTCTATACGAAGACGGACCGCTACCGCTTCAACCTCCAGCGCGGCGAGATCACCGCGGCGATGGCTGCCAAATATCGCCATCACCGCCCTGATGGCTCCCGCTTCATGCGTTCCTACGGAAAGGAGTACGATCTCCGAGGTGGCAAGCCCGTCGGCTCGGTCTGGGACATTCCGGCGGTCGCGGCAACCAGCAAGGAGCGTGTCGGCTACCCGACGCAGAAGCCGGAAGCCCTGCTGGAACGCATCATCCTGGCGTCGTCGGACCCTGGCGACCTCGTGCTCGACCCCTTCTGCGGCGCAGGCACGACGCTGGCCGTCGCCTCCCGTCTCGACCGGCGCTGGATCGGCTGCGACGCCAGTGGGCTGGCCGTCTGGACCTCCCGGAAGCGCCTCGCGGCCACTGGCGTCGCCTTCGACGTGTTAGCTTCAAACCCGGTCGACGCTCCAAACCCGGCCACCTTGTCCTTTGCCTATACGTTGCGACCCAGCGTCGTCGTCGAGCGAGACGGCGACTGGCTCCGGACCAGGTTAGAGCATATCGAGGCGAGCGCTGGACCGAGACGCGATTTCCCGGCGGACAACCCACGTGGCCGCTTTGCCATTGAGGACGGCATGCTCGTGCGTTATGTCCGGGCGAAAGAAGGTGAGAACCGCGATGTCGTGACCGGCCATTGGTCCGACTGGCTCGATGGCTGGGCGGTCAGTTTGGACGGAGATGCCGATCATGTCTTTCGAGCGGACTGGGAGGTGTTTCGCCTCCCGCCCAGTCGATCTCTACCACTCATCTCCGCACGCTTGCCATGCTCCGACCGGGACATCCCTGAGGCAACGATCCGGGTGACCGACGTCTTGGGCCGGGCATGGACCTGCACCTTGCCGACTGAGCGAGCCTGACTACCCTACAATCGGGACGATACCGCGTCGATGGCGTGCCAAGCGCGCTCCCTGGGAGGATATATCGTGGAGATCGACTGGCTGATCCTGGCCGACAGTGCTGAAGTGGTGAATAACAAGCTCTACCTACTTGGTGGTGGGTGGGATTCGATCACGGTCAAGAGGCCGTTTCCAGTGGTGCATCCCTGCGCCGTGGCCACGGCGTTCAGCGTGCCGTGGAACGAGACGAATCAGCCGCGAAACGTCGAGATTGAAATCATGACCGAGGACGGCGAAAGTCGCGCGAAGATCGCGGCGAAGGTCGAGGCTGGTCGCCCGACAGGGCTAAGCCAAGGGCAGGCGCAGCGGATCCAGTTCGCCGTCCGGATCAACCTGAAACTCCACGGCCCCGGCGGTCACGTCATCATCGCCCGTGTCGAGGGAGAGGAGCGCCGCCGTGTCCCCTTCAATATCGTTGCCGGCTCCGGCTCGACCGCAAACCGGCCACCCCGCTGAGCACGGGAGGCGGTCACATGATACTCATACGGACCAATCCGACTGATGTTGGCGGCTACATCTTCCAGGTATAATCGCTCAACGCCATACTGTGCTGCCCAGGCGAGCGGGCTCGAAGCGATGGCGAGCGATGCACCCTCAAGGAGATACCATCAGCACGCCGCCCGAGGTGGGCATGGCGTTGATCTCACACCGGCGCTACAACGGCTCGCTGATATCGCCGAGCTGCCGCTGAACTGGGACGGGGATGGAGCACTTCCTCCGACGGGACGGGCTGTTGCTCAGGCGGCGTTGCTCATGGACCGCGTCGGTCATGCTGACTCGATGGGTCTCGGGCGTAAGGTCGCTCCCTGGACATCGGCGCCAATTGCGGATAATGGCCTTCAGCTCGAGTGGATCGGTGATATCTCACGAATCCAAGTTCAGGTGAGCCCGGAAGGCGATCTCGGCTTTCTGATCATACGCGGAGAGGGCAAAGGCGCCGTCTACGAAGAGGAGGACGAGGTGACGATGGGGGACCTCACGGATCGCATTCTTGCCGTTCTTCCCTCCTAGCTGGCGCGAGCGGATGGTTGATATTGATCCCCAGGATGAAGGTCTCCCGTGGATACACTTCTGGCTGGCGGTCCTCCCGGACAAGCAGCTGTAGGCCTTTACGTGTGGCTTCTGTTGTCCCTTGGACTTGATGTTTGGTCCGATCCTCAACAGGGCGACCCCGGGCATTGGCTGATCGTTGGGATGACGAGAAAGGAACAGTGCAGCCGGCTTGAAGGATCGTTCTTGGTACGCCCTCCCCGTGTCGCTCCGCCGCAGACACCGCGATGACCATCATTCGCTCATCCATGCCGGGGCGGGGTTCTAGGGGCTAGAGATAACCACGTTGATCTCGTCCATCTAGATCGTTCACTAGTCACGCTTCTTGGGACAAGCGAGCGCGGGGTTCGCGGCCCGCACGGCTGGTTATCCGCGGTCGGGTGCCGACCGCCGCCTGGTCGGTTCGGGCGTGCTGGTCCTCGTAATGAACGGTTTGGCGCTTCCGTGAAC
>DASYWB010000194.1:0-3270 GCA_035936495.1 Thermomicrobiales bacterium | reverse complement strand
GGTGACAGTCGATTACCTAGCCCAAGCAATGCCGGACATCAGCGACGGTCCGGGTCTGGCTCAGTTCCGGGTCACATTCGCCATCGATGCCGCAGTGCCGGCGTGGCATTTGCCAGGGATGACGTTGCTCACCGTGGAGTCCGGCGTTGTACATGTCACGCCGCTCAAAGCGCCAATCCAGGCCGTGGATGTCGGACGATCTGGGCAAGCTGACCGGGTCGAGAACCTGACGTTTGATCCCGATCAAGCTGGGCGTGACGCTGGGGTATCGCTGCTGCCTGGTGACTTCATCTTCGCGGAGATGGGTGGCGTCATCAGCGTGCGTCAGGAGCGCGACGAGCCGGCCGTGATGCTGGTTGCCACGGTGATCGGATCGGGCCAGCCGCTCGTGCGGTTTACCTCCGATCCCCGCGAACCGGCGACCCCTGTACCGCCGATGGCGTAGCCGTCGTATCTACTGCACAACCCCCCGTCCCACGGTCTCTCGACTCGGCCGCGTGCTACGATGCGGTAGCGAAAAGTCTGGCACCCCTGAGAAGCGAGGTTCGCATCGATCCCCCCGATCCCGTCGCGCCGCCGGTCGCATCCCGTCTGGTCACGCATGCCTCGTTGCTGCTCACCGCATTGCTCTGGGGCGGGAACTTCGCGGCGATCAAGCTGCTGCTGCGCGACCTGCAGCCGCTCGACGCCGTCTTCATCCGGGGCACCGGCGCCGCGATCTTCTTCGCCCTGGCCGTGCTGGCAACCCGACACCCACGCCTCCGCATGCCGCGTGAGGACTGGATCCGCCTCGTCGCCATCGGCATCATCGGCGTCACCATCCTCAACCTGGCGGTCCTCTTCGGCCAGTCGATGCTCCCGGCATCCCTCGCGAGCCTGATCGTCACCAGCAACCCGGTCTTCACCGCGCTCATCTCCCGACTGGCGCTGGGCGAGCCGCTCACGTCGCGAAAGATCGCGGGGATCGCGCTCGCCTTCGTTGGGCTGGTGATCGTGCTCCGGTGGGGCGGGGTCGGCAGCGAGGGATTCGGCCTCGGGCGGCTGCAGGGCGTCCTCATCCTGATGATCGCGCCATTCTCCTGGGCCATCTACACCGTCCTGAGCAAGCCGCTACTGGCCCGCCACTCCTCCGTCCACATCGCGGCCTATTCGACGATTATCGGCGCGCTCGGCTTTCTGCCAATCCCACTGGTGCGCTCCGGCACGATCGCGCGGATCCAGGCGATGAGCCTCACTGGCTGGGAGGCGGCCCTCTTCGCCACGCTGATCTCGTTCGTCTTCGCCTACATCCTCTGGTACCGCGGCTTGCGGGTCCTGACCGCCAGCCAGGCGGCCGTCTACATCTACCTCGTCCCGGTCTTCGGCCTGCTGTCGGCCTGGCTGGTCCTCGGCGAGCAGCCGACCATCTTCCTGCTGCTCGGTGGCGCGGTCATCCTCGCCGGCGTCATCCTCACCAATAGCGGTGGCAGGCCGCGGCCGGACACCGTCCCCGTCGCTACGCGGCCGGAGATGCGCGCGGGCGAACGGTCATCACCATGAGCGGCTGTGGCTCCGGCTCCCCGTCCTCTCGGAGCGCCGCGAGGTGCGAGGCGATCGCATCGGTTAGCAGCTCGTCAAGGGTCTCTCCCTGAACGAAGCACCCCTCCAGGTCCGGAAACTCTGCCCAGTAGCCACCTTCCTCGGCCGGATGGATGATCAGATAAGTAGTCCTGCATCGATGATTCCCTCCCGAAGCCGTACCGACTCGTCCTCACTCAATCCTGCCTTCGGATGGGCCCACGGGGGGCGGCCGCCAGTGATGGCTCCCGTGAGCATCCAGCCCAACCCCTCTTGGAGCGTGATCATTAGCCCTTGAGACCGGTCAATGTAATTCCGGAGATGATTTGGCGCTGGAAGATGAGAAAGATCACCAGCGGCGGGATGCTGGCGATCGCCAGACCAGCGACGGCTAAGTTGAGCGGCTCGGTCCCGGTCAGACGGTAGAGCGCGACGGTAATTGGCTGGAGCTCAGCCGAGGGGAGTACCAGCAGGGGCCAGAAGAAGTCCTTCCAGGTGCTGATGAGCGCGAAGATGGATGTCACCGCGAGCACGGGCTTCGAGAGCGGCAGAATGATCTGGACGAAGATCTGCCAGGCGCTCGCTCCATCGATCACGGCCGCGTCCGTCAGGTCCACCGGGATCTCATCAAAGAAGCTCTTGAGGAGGTAGATATTGAACGCGCTTACGGCGCCCGGCAGCCAGATCGCCCACCAGGTATCGACCAATCTCCAGCCGAGGATTGGCACGTCGAGCACCGTGAGGTACTGCGGAATCAAATAGGCGGTCGTCGGTACCATCAGCGTAGTGAGAAATGCGAAGAAGACCACCCGGCCAAACACCGGCCGGAGCTTGGAGAGGGAATAGGCGGCAGTTGAGGCGACGAAGAGCTGAAAGAACCATGCGCCCAAGGCAATCAGCATGGTATTACGGAAATACCGCGTGTAGTTGAGATGGTTCCAAGCCGTTGGGTAATTATCCCAACGTGGTATCTCCGGCCAGAGCGTTGGCGGCGAACGAAAGATCTCGGCCGACTGCTTGAGCCCGCCGACGAACATCCAAAAGAGCGGAAAGACGGTCGATAACGTTGCTAGCATGAGCACGACGAAGAGGAACCAGTAGATGACCCGGCCAGCGGGCTGACGTCGTGCCAGCGGCGAGGTCAGCGTGCGCTCGGCGGCATCGAAGCCGCCCCCACGCCAGGCGACGAACCAGGAACCCAGCCGGGTGCGGGTCCGAGCGCCAGGTTGAACCATCGGGAGCCTCCCTTCCGTCGTTAGCCAACGCCCATCACGGACGGAAGCGGCGAGTCAGCCAGAGGTAGAGCAGCGAGAAGGCGACCAGCACGGCGAAGAGGATCAAGCCGAGCGCGCTCGCCGCGCCATAGTTGCCATACTGGAAGGCGTACCGGTAGAGCAACAGCATCACGGTGACCGTCGCATTGGCGGGGCCGCCATCGGTGAGCACGAACGGTTCGGTGAAGACCTGCATGGTGCCGATGATCTGGAGCACCAGCAGGATCATCAAGATGAAGCGCATCTGCGGCAACGTAATATCGAGGAGGCGCCGCCAGATGTTCGCCCCGTCGACCTCGGCGGCATCGTAGAGGTGGGCCGGAACGCCCTGAAGCGCGGCGAGATAGATCAGCATGGTCCCGCCGGCGTAAGTCCACGTCGCGACGATCACCAACGAGAGCATCGCCGTGTCCGGCGATTGGAGCCACGGCTGCCCTTC